>NZ_BKFU01000004.1:0-108774 GCF_008980265.1 Acinetobacter sp. TUM15064
CAGTTGTCGTTTGTGCTTTTACTGGTTTTTTTACAGGAAAGCTTGGGGGATAAACTACTTGTGCAGATACAGTTGCAGAAAGAGCGATTACAGCAACAGCCAAAGTATACTTAAGAGCGTTCATGATATTTCCTCGATGGAAAAGGAAGTCTCGAAAGAGACTGGGAGGTTAAAAAAAGATAAATTTCGCATGAATAATATCAAAAAATGAACAGTTTTAGCGGAGCTAAAGTTTGAAAAAAGATGAATGGTGAGTTCATTTATCATTAAAAAACAATGAATTAGAATAAATACTCTAGTCGGTTTTTGAGTTTTTGCTCTATCGCTAAGCTATTTAAATTAAAAGTGAAAATCTAAATTTTCAAATTGAGTACAGGCATGCGTGATGTGCTCTTTTTTGCTCAAAATCACAGCGGAAAGGCCCTTGAACTACATGATTGTTTGATCAAATAATCATCAATAGGTGGAAAGCCTATTGTGTGCACTACGTAAGTTTTTGCTGTGGAATGTTTAATCAATCCAATCTTGTATAAAAAATCACCTATGATGGAAAACCAAAACAAAAAAATCAGAGGATGAACCCATGGCCATTGCAAAAGTGGTAGAAGTCAATTCGAGCAGCGTAAAGAGTTTTGAAGATGCCATCCAGACAGGTATCGCCAAAGTCACTGAGACGGTAAAGAATGTGCAGGGTGCTTGGATTAATGAGCAGAAAGTGGTGGTGAAGGACAATAAAATTGTAGAGTATCGGGTCAATCTTAAAATTAGTTTCTTGGTCGATTAAAGCCACAGCGAACCGCATTAACCTATAAAAAATCCCCAAAGTATGGGGATTTTTTGATTTTAACTATAGGCGCTTTTAAAACATCGCTACAGGGCTTGAATTATGGTTTGGGTGTTTCACACGAGTCGTCTGTACACTGTGCTGCTTGCTCTTGTTGCTCAGCAGGTGCTTGCGCTTTTTCTAAGACTTGTAGGAATACTTCACGGGGTTGAGCACCCGCTAAAGCGACACGTTGATCGAATACAAAAAACGGAACGCCCGTCACCTTGAGTTGTTCACGTGCTACTTCTTGGTCAAATTTAACGAAATCTGCATATTCGTCAGAATCCAGCACATCATCCACTTCAACAGGGCTTAAGCCAATTCGGGATGCGACATCTTCAATGGTTTCACGTTCGCCAATTGGGAGACCTTGTGTCATATAACTATAGAAAAAGGCTTCCTCTGCTTCATTGCCCAAGCCACGACTTTGTGCCAAGTGAATAATACGGTGGGCGTTAAAGGTATTGCCTGAGTTAGCGTTTTCCCAGTTAAATTCAATTCCTTCTTCGGCAGCCATCGCTGCAATATTTCGCTGCATTTCTTCAACTTCAGCAACAGTACGACCATATTTTTGTGCAAGACGTTCTGAGTTTGATATTTCTTGGCGTGTTGGCGCTTCAGGGTCGAGTTCAAAACTATGCCAGTGGACTTCTAGTTCAACACCTGCTTGTTCAGCTGCAGCTTCTAAGCGTTTTTTGCCAATATAGCAAAAGGGGCAAACAACATCTGACCAAATATCTACACGCATGGAATTTCTCAAAATAGTAAAAAGCAATTAAAAAAATGATGGGGGTGAGTTCTAAAATTTAAAGCAAAACACATGAAAAAAGCCAGCAGATCTTCGCAGCCATATTATAAGGACAATGTTGATTTGTACCGTTTATCTGACAATGCTGCTGCATAATGGACGAAAAATATACAATAGAGGTGCTGGTGATGCTATGCATCTGCCTTTTTATATCTCTTATTTTTTGGGATTGTTTTATGAAATTTTTACATTCTCTTCCTATCGTTTGTTGTGCTTTTATTTTTATGCCGACTGTGGCTAAAGCTAATGGTGATATTGTTAGCCTTCCTACCTTTAAGACTATGGCAGAATCAGAACTTCGTGCCGAAACGGGTGTCATTCCGTACCAACAAGACGAAAATATTCGTAAAGCTTTACAGCATCGGATCATCCAATTACAGGGTGATGCACAATCTTTTGTGGTCGATCCGACCATCACTCAAAATGTGGATATTTTACCACCCGCAGTTACTGCAGATTTGAACTCTGTACCTCCGCTATTACGTGAGCATGTTTTGAATATTGCTGCAGGTTTACAGTCCTCCAACCCGACTGAAGGTTTATATATTATGTTGCAGCCGTTTGGTATTGATCGCAATGCAACCAATGTACAAACAGCCCGCGAGCAAATTTCGATTGGGCAAATTGACCATAACTTTATGCAAGGGATTCAACAGAATATCCAGCAACAGAGAATAACCCCAGCCAAGTAATGGCTTCTTCACTTATTGATCGCTCATACACTCCTTTTTAACTCGTGGAGGATATGAGCGATGTGCTCTGAAAATGTTGATAAAATGTTTAAATATTGATCATACTTTGATATTTGCTATGATAAAAAGAAATGAAGAGGAAGCTGAACATGCGACGTATCGTGTTGATTTTAGTTCTTGCGACCAGTGCTATTTTCGGTTGGATGTATTATCAGTATTCTCAACAACAAAAAGAACAGCAGCAACTACAAAGCTATGAAACGGTGCTATATGAAAAGACCGAACAAATTTACAAGCAAGCCCAAGACTGGACCACACCAATTCAAGTCGATGTGAAAGACGCGCGCCTCACTGGCGATTACAAAATTATGGCTGAGTTTGTGCTGAGTCATATGTTGCAAAATGCCGAAGCGCGTAATCAATATCTACGTGATTTAAAAGCCTTGAATTGGGATCAATTTTTAAATATTGACCGATTAAGCAAAGACAAAAACAACAAGTATGCTGAAACGGAACAAATGCTGAAACGGAACAAATGCTGAAAGACGTACATACCGTTGTCGATAGCTATGCCCAGCAGGTCGAGCAACGTCAGAAACAGGCGATTGATCAAGCCAAGGATTTACCGATCTCTTCTCAGTTTCGTCATCAGTTAACAGACAGTATGCAAGCCAGTGACAAGAGCCAAGAAGCGATGCGTTTGTTTAAGCTGGAACAGCAGAATTTAGCCAAGGCAGATCAAATCTTCTTGGTGCTCAAAAACAATCAATGGGAAAAGAAAAACAATACCTTTATGTTTTATGAAGATATACCACTTCAACAGTTTAATGCACTGTATAAAGAGATTTTAGCCTTAAATAGTCAAATGCAGCGGGTAGAGAAACAAACCCAAAAAGAGGTAGAACAAAAGTTATAACCAAATACAAAGATGACAGTTTTGTAAGCAGACTGTCATCTGCTGTTCAAAATAGCTTGCTAGATTAAAAGCATCACAAAGATGACGACTTTTCAGTGTAGGCAGGTGAGTCATGAGAACCATACACGTTTTTGATGATATTCAGCATGTGTATAGTGAGTTTGTAGAAAATAAAAACTATCCAAAATTAGAAAGCTTAAGCAACTGGGGAAAGAATCGTTTCTTCTTTAACCAATATTTTGAAATGATCGAAGACTGGCATCATACTGAACAGATCGTGATTCAATTCAATCAACAGTACTTTAGTTTAGACACAGGCAATGCCCCTGACTTTATGGACAAAGAAAAGTATATGGCGTGGTTGATGGGCGAGCTTTTAATTTAAATCTATCCTAAAACTACACAGCGCCTAATTCGTTCTCAGCGCTGTGCCTTTATTGGATTAATCAAAGATTTTATCGGCAGCTTGGAAAGGTAGGCTGACCACGTCGATTGCCACGGCAAAAGGCAACAGCACTAACTTTTCAAAAGGATTCATGCCTGACCTGGATTTATAACTTTCCTCTTGATGGGTATAAATACTCACCTGATAAGGCTTACTTAAAGCTTTTAAAGAGGCTAAATTGTTCGCGGCAGGGTAGACGACACCTGCTAGTTTGATCTCAAAACAGAAACGCTGTGCCAACATGCGTTCATCACTGGAACTCGAACATTCCTTTGCCCCATTTTCAATAAAAAATTCTAGATCTTTCTTGCTGATGTCTTCTTTGAGTTTCACATAAGACAATGGCAGTGTCCCTGTAAAATGACCATCATTCTTTTCTGAGTAGAAGTTTAGTTCTCGGGTGACTTGAATATTTTTCGGGTCCAATTTGCCAATCAAACTGACAAATTGAGGCCCACCTTGGGTCAATACATAACTTTTTTGTTGTCCAGCAATCACTAAACTATGCGCAGGTAAATTTGGCAGAGGCTGAGCTGGTTTGCCAAAAGCGACCACTTGGTCTTCGATCAAGGTTACTTTGTTGGTACGGGTATAGGTTTTATTGTCTTTGGTCATTAGGGTTTTAGTAGCACAGCCTGTGAATAATGTTCCTATGACGCCTAAACAGATGACGGTTCTTAAAGGTGATGCAAACATCGTTAGACTCCAAATCATTTGAAATATAGTTAAGCTGAATTTCTATTGTCTTTAAGCCTATCATTAAAATGGTAAAAAGGCGTCAAAGCCAAAAAATTGAAGTAATGAAAGTTCTATAAGTTGCTCAATACAGTGGAGTGATCGCTTTTATTTCTTACCCACTGGTAGTTCCTAGATACTGAATGAATGTTCATTTGAGTCTGAACTGGCTATGATCATACAAGCGTTCGATAAAAACGATGGACTAGCGAATACGTCATAACAAGGTGGGAAATCGGCTGATGCAAAACTTGATTTGTTATAAAGAACTGCCTGTGTGGACTGCGCAGACCATTCCGCAAGGGTTTAAAAATCAACACAATACCAAAGCGGGCACGTGGGCCAAGTTACAGATTTATCAAGGAGAGCTAAGCTTTGCTTTTTTAGATGAGGCAGGTCAAGTGCAATCTGAACATCTGTTTACCCCTGAGCAACAGCCACCGTTTATTGCACCTCAAGCATGGCACAAGATTGTTTCGACCAGTGATGATATAAAGTGTCAGCTACAATTTTACTGTACTCCGCAGGATTATTTTTATAAGAAATATCAGCTGTCACCTACGCATTCAGAAATTTTGACGGCTATGCCGTATTTAAACTGTGGTTGGGCTTTGGATGTCGGCTGTGGGCAGGGGCGAAATTCGCTGTATTTAAATCAGCAGGGTTTTGAGGTGGATGCTTGGGATGTGAATCCGCAAAGTTTGCAAAAATTACAGCAGATAATAGATGCTGAAGGTATTCAAAAGATTCATCTGCAACAGCGTGACCTCAATGCTGACTCAAGCATTACAGGCACATATGACTTTATTTGCTGTACGGTGGTGATGATGTTTTTAGAAGCCCCAACGGTGAAACAGTTGATTGCGCAGATGCAACAAGCCACAAATATAAATGGGTTTAACTTGATCGTGTGTGCGATGGATACCGATGATATTCCTGCGCAGCCTGACTTTTCTTTTGCTTTTAAAGCAGGGGAGTTAAGCGCTTTGTACGATGGTTGGAACATTGTGAAATACAATGAAAATGTCGGGGAGCTGCATCGGGTTGATAAGCAGGGTAATCGGATTAAACAGCATTTTGCGACGTTGTTGGCGCAGAGGATATAAATTAGTCAAATTTTAATTTAAAATTATTTCCTAAAATTTATAAAATTAGATTCCTTTTCGACATAAAAATTATGCGTCATATATTGACGTCTTATCAGATAGACGACCTCTATTATTGAATTAAATAGGCTACTATGGACACACCTGAAAGTAATGAATATCTGATCCAAGATATTTCTGAATTTGATTCAGATTCTTTAGAACAATTAGGGACAAAAAGTAAGTTTTGGTATGTAAATGAAGATATAGAATATCTTTTTAAAAGTGTTACATCTAATACTGGCGAGCGCTTAGGTGAAGATTGGGCAGAAAAAATAGCGTGTGAACTTGCTGAGTTATTAGGATTACCGCATGCTCATTATGAATTAGCTATACATAAGGGAGTACGGGGTGTTGTCACGAAGAACTTTATTAATAAAAATTTTGCCCAACGTTCTGAATCACTTACAGCAGGTAATGAGTTACTACAAGAACATATTTCCCAATTGGGGGGAGAAAATCCTAATATTCAATATGTAGAGCATGTTTTTAAAGTGATGAAAAATAATGTTAAAGGAAAACCGATCGGTTTTTCGAGTTTTCATAACATTAAGACAGCAAGTGAGTTTTTTGTTGGTTACTTAATGTTTGATGTTCTGATTTCAAATCAGGATAGACATAATGAAAATTGGGGAATGATTATAACTTCTAAAGGTGTTACTCATTTAGCACCTAGCTATGATCATGGTGCTAGCCTAGCAAGGAATGAAAGTGATGAAACACGTCAAAATAGACTTGAGAGTAGGGATCAAGGTCAACAAGTTCCTAATTATGTAAAAAAGGCTAAATCACAGTTTCAAGACTCTTCTACGAATAAGCGCCTAAAGTTGATTGAAGCTTTTAGACGTTATGCTTTAATGGAAAAAGTTGCAGCATTGGCATGGTTGGATAGGTTAAATCAGATTGAAGATACTCAAATTTGGATAATTATTGATAAAGTTCCAAGTTTGTTAATGTCTAATATTTCAAAACGATTTACTTTCCAATTGCTTATTTGCAATAGAGATAATTTGTTAAAAATGTACAATGAATTTAGTGAAGATGTTTAAGGTGGAATTGTCATGATGAAGAATGTTTTCGTGTTATGGCAGGATTCAGCGGATACAAGAATGTGGTATCCAGTGGCTAAATTAACTCAGAAATCTGACCTGGAATATGTTTTTAAATATACAAAAGGCTCTGACCATAAAAATTTTACTTATTTTCCTAGTATGGAAAATAAGTTAGAGGAATATAAGTCAGATAAATTGTTTGCCTTTTTCAAAAACCGTTTAATTCCTGAAAGCCGGCCAGAGCACGATAGTATGTTTGAATGGTCTGGATTGTCTGCGAATTCTAAAGATTATTTGGAATTACTAGCTATTTCAGGTGGAGAAAAAAAGACAGATCACTTTAGAATTGTAAATGTACCCCAAAAAGTGAATGATTTTTATCGAGTAAAATTTTTTATTAGTAGTATTAACTATTTAACTGCCAGTGAAAAACAGTCATTGAAGCAGGTCAATATTGGTGATGAATTAAATTATCAATTTGATAATAGGAATACTATTGATACTGATGCTACTATTTTATTGAACGATGAGCGGACTAAAATTGGTTATCTGCCACACTATTTATGTAAGGATCTTAAAAATTTACTGAATTTTATTGATAGAGATAAAGTTAAATTTACTGTTTTAAAGGTAAATTCTGATGCTCCTGTACAATTTAGAGTCTTATGTGAAATGAATGCTGTATGGCCTGATAGTTTTAAACCGTTTAGTGATGATGATTTTACAACGCTATAAAAAAAAACCCCGCAATAAGCGGGGTTTCTTTGTATCTCAGTATTTAATTAAACATTAAACACGTTCGATAATGGTTGCGATACCTTGACCAAGGCCGATACACATCGTTGCAAGACCAATTTGCGTATCTTGTTGTTCCATCACATTCAACAACGTCGTTGTAATACGCGCACCAGAGCAACCCAATGGGTGACCAAGAGCAATCGCACCACCATTTAAGTTAATGATGTCTTGCTTCTCATAAACACCTAAGCCCTTCATTACTGATAAGCCTTGTGCAGCAAACGCTTCGTTTAATTCGATGGTTTGGATATCTGCCATCGTTAAGCCAGCACGTTTAAGCGCTTTTTGAGTTGCAGGCACAGGACCATAACCCATGATCGCAGCGTCACAGCCTGCAACCGCCATAGAGCGAATCACAGCACGTGGCTTAAGACCTAAAGCTTGAGCACGTTCAGCAGACATGAGTAGCATTGCAGAAGCACCATCAGACAAAGCTGAAGAGGTTGCTGCTGTTACTGTACCGCCTTTCGGGTCAAATACAGGACGTAAACCTTTGAATGCTTCAAGGTTTGCATCTGGACGAATCACTTCGTCGATGTCGCACAGGATTTTGAAGCCATTCGCATCATGACCTTCAACACCTACGATTTCGTTTTTGAAACGGCCTTCTTGCGTTGCAGCCCAAGCACGGCGGTGAGATTCCACACCGAACGCATCTTGTTCTTCACGTGAAATGCCGTTCATACGACCTAACATTTCAGCCGTTAAGCCCATCATGTTAGACGCTTTTGCATAGTGCTTAGATGCTTCTGGGTTCAGGTCGATGCCGTGCATCATCCCGACGTGACCCATGTGCTCTACACCACCAATGATGAAGATATCACCTTGGTTGGTTGCAATCTGTGCAGCAGCAGTGTGAAGCGCTTGCATAGATGAACCACAAAGACGGTTAACTGTTTGACCTGCCACAGTTTTTGGAAGGTCAGCCAATAAACCAATGTTACGGCCAATGTTCATACCTTGCTCTAGAGTCTGGTTTACACAGCCCCAGATCAGGTCTTCAACTTCATTGGTGTCAAACTGGTTACGAGCAACTAAAGCACGAACCAATTCAGCCGATAAGCTGTCAGCACGTACATTGCGGAACATACCGTTTTTGGTTTTACCCATTGCTGAACGTACGCCATCAACGATGACAACGTCACGTGGATTTAAAGTAGCCATTCACGTTGCTCCTTAACCGTAGAATTTTTTGTTGTTAGCAGCCATGTCACGCAACATTTGTGGCGCTTCATAAGCCTTACCTAAGTGTGCGTATTTGTCGCAAAGTGCAACGTATTCAGCAACACCTGTTTGGTCGATGTAACGGCATGGACCACCACGGAATGGAGGGAAACCTACACCCATAATCATCGCCATGTCTGCTTCAGAAGCAGTCGCTACGATGTTGTCTTCTAGGCAACGAACAGTTTCGTTACAGAAAGCCAGCATCATACGGTCAATGATTTCTTGAGCATCAAACTCACGTTTTTCCGCAGTTGCCACAGTAGCAACAAGCTCATACGCAGTTGGATCAACCACTTTGGCTTTTTTGCCTTTACGGTCAAGTTCGTATTTGTAGAAACCAACGTCGTTCTTTTGACCCAAACGTTTGTTTTCGTACATGATTTCGATTGAACCTTTGAAGTCTGGCTTCATACGGTCAGGGAAACCTTCAGCCATGACTTCTGCACCGTGAACGCCCGTGTCGATACCCACCACGTCGATCAAGTAAGCAGGACCCATAGGCCAGCCGAATTTTTCCATGACTTTGTCGACTTGTTGGAAGTCAGCACCGTCTTTCAATAGAAGGTCAAATGCACCAAAGTAAGGGAACAATACGCGGTTTACAAGGAAACCAGGGCAGTCGTTTACTACGATTGGTGTTTTACCCATTTTCTGAGCAAGAACTACAGTAGTCGCAATCGCTTCAGCAGAAGTTTTCTCACCACGGATCACTTCAACCAATGGCATCATGTGTACTGGGTTAAAGAAGTGCATACCGACAAAGTTTTCAGGACGTTGTAGGTTTTCAGCCAAACGTGTGATTGAAATGGTTGAAGTATTTGAAGCAATGATCGTGTTGTCACGAACATTCTTCTCAGTTTCAGCAAGTACAATGCCTTTTACTTTTGGATTTTCAGTCACCGCTTCAATCACGATGTCCACTTCTTTAAACTCGTCATAGCTTAAAGTTGGACGGATGCGCGCAAGAGTTTCACCCATTTGAGCAGGTTTCATCTTCTTACGTTCAACTTGTTTGGTCAGTAAGCCATTTGCTTCTTTCATACCCAAAGCAAGTTGTGGATTACCAATGTCTTTCATGATGATTGGTGTGCCTTTGCTTGCCGCTTGGTAAGCAATACCACCACCCATGATACCCGCGCCTAGAACAGCCGCTTGGTTTACAGGGTGCGCACCTTTTTCATATTTCTTCGAAGTTTTCTTCACCACTTGGTCATTGATGAATAGACCAATTAATGCACCTGCTTGTGGTGTAATCGCTGCTTTTGCAAAACCAGCTGCTTCAGCTTGCAGTGCTTCATTACGTGGAAGGCTTGCACCAGCTTGTAATGAGTCAAGAAGAAGTTTAGGCGCAGGGTATTGAGCAGGATTTGCTTTTGCAAGTACCGCACCTTTCGCCGAGTTGAACGCCATCATTTGTTCGATTGGGTTCAATTTAACTGGGTCAAGTTTTTCTTGGCGTTTTGCTTTCCAGTCTACACGGCCAGCAAGGGCTTGTTTAACCAAGTCAATTGCAGCGTCTTGGAGTTTGTCGGCAGCAACCACTGCATCAACAGCACCGTCTTTCAGTGCAGCAGCTGGTTTTTTAGGATTAGCCATGGCCATCCATTCAACTGCATTGTCGATACCAATGAGACGGCTTAAACGAACCGTACCACCGAAACCAGGGAAGATACCTAGTTTGATTTCAGGAAGACCGACTTGAGCCGCTTCTGACATCACACGATAGTCACACACGAGACACATTTCAAAGCCACCGCCCAATGCCATACCATTGATCGCAGCAACTTTAGGAATTTCTAAATCTTCAAATGCGTTGAAGATGTCGTGAACAGGCAATGCCCAATCCACAATCGCTTGTTCGCCTTGAGCGAAGTTTGCACCAAATTCAGTAATATCTGCGCCAACGATAAATGTAGATTTAGCCGAAGTAACGATTAAACCTTTGATGTCGCTGTTTGTTTTAACAGCGTCAATCGCGGCTTTGAAATCTTCAATCGTTGCACGGTTAAATTTGTTGACCGACTCACCTTGTAAGTCAAAGCGGAATTCTGCAATTCCGTCCGAAAGCATTTGGACGGTAATGGCATTGCCAGCGTGGATCATGCCTGATCTCCTTTATTTTGGAGGACTTCTAAGTTGATGTTGTGAAGCGAGTACGTCATTCCTACGTACATCTATGCTCCGCCAATCTTACGATAACTATATCGAAAAAGAACATAACAAGTTGTATCAAGCCGTGACGCAAGGGTCATCTATTTTTGTTCAATTGTTTTCTATGTTTATGTGCAGTGCTTTTGCTTGATTGTGCTTCAATATAATGAAGCTTTTGTTTCACTTCATGTTTTTAATGACAAGTATTTGAAAATAAGATGCGGAAGTTATTCTTATTTTCGTTCATGTTTTATTCTTATTTTGGGCAATTCAGTCAATTTTGAGAAATCTAGTTTGATTGAAAAGCTTGAAAACTTGTTCCGAAAAACATGAAATAGGCTGTATTTTGTGGCTTATGTTAAAATAGATATCAGATCACTTTTAGGTCTTCTCCGACTCTAGTCTTTTTATTCGCTTTCAGGTTTTTATATGATTAAGTGGATCATTCTGGCGATCTTTATTCTTTCTGCCCTTTATATTCAGCAACGTGGGAAAGTTCGTCACTCGTTTTATCGTCAATTTTTCGATCACTCAACGATTCTTGCGCCGATTAATTACCTCATGTACATGTTTTCAAAAGTACCGAATCAGCCGTATATCGAGACCCAGCATTTTCAAGACTTAAAAGTCTTGGATGAAAACTGGGAAATGATTCGAGATGAAGCGAAAGCTTTATATGAAAAAGGCGGTATTAAAGCATCAAGTAGTTATGATGACTTAGGCTTTAACTCCTTTTTTAAAACAGGCTGGAAACGCTTTTATCTAAAATGGTATGACTCGGCACACCCATCTGCTACGGAGCTGTGTCCAAAAACCACAGCGTTATTGAAAACCTTGCCGACCATTAAAGCTGCGATGTTTACCGAACTGGCTCCCGACAGCCGTTTAGTTCGTCACCGTGACCCCTATGCAGGTTCATTACGTTATCACTTGGGTTTGCTCACACCAAACGATGACCGCTGCTTTATTGATGTGGATGGTCAGCGCTATTCATGGCGTGATGGTGAAAGTGTAGTCTTTGATGAAACTTATATTCACTATGCCGAAAACACTACGGATCAGAATCGCATTATTTTCTTTGCTGATGTCGAGCGTCCTTTAAAAACACGCTTTATGCAAAAGTTTAACCATTGGTTTGGTAAAAAAGTCATGACCGCAGCCAGCTCTCCAAATGAAGCTGGCGATCAAACAGGTGGGTTAAATAAAGTCTTTGGTTATGTCTATCAAGTGCGGATCAAAGCCAAAGCTTTAAAAAAAACCAACCGCCAACTGTATTATTTTTTAAAATGGTTCTTGATGCTTGGAATTTTTTTCCTGATTTTTGTTTGCCCTTATATTTTTTGATATATGGGGAATTTAAAAACGTCTTTCGAGGCGTTTTTTTATGGGCCAAGGTTTTGATTTTATGATCTTACAAGCGAGATATTTTTGTGTAAGATAAGCATAAATTAGGGGGAAATATGCAAAAATTTCGTTCAAAAAAAGACTGGTGGGTGATTGGATTTATTATTGCCATGACAGGTCTGTTGCTACAGTTGTTATTCACAATGTATGCCAAAGGTACAATGTCACAGTATCCAATTCACACGGTGACCTATGTCCTCACAATTGCCGTGTTATGGTGGCCTGTTGTAAATACTCAATATCGAATTGAGCAAAATTGTTTGGTGATTACCAGTATGTTTTTGAAATGGACTATTCCTTTGGCAGATATTCAAAAAGTCAGCCCAAGTAATAACTCGGTTTCTTCACCAGCATTGTCCTTAGATCGCCTCAAAGTAGATTATCAAAAAGATGGAACTGTGAAATCTGTTTTGGTTTCACCCAAAGATCAGCAGAAATTTATACAGGCGCTACAACAAAGCGCTTGATGCTAGGTCAAGCGCAATTTAAGAGCCCTCGATGCGATGATGTACGAGGGCTCTTTTGATCTTAGAAATCAGCCAATACAATTTTTCCCTGAGTGTGTTCAGACTCGATGGCAGCATGTGCTTGGCGCATATTCTCCGCATTAATACGTCCCATTATATGCTTGAGTGTGCTATGGATTTTTTGACTTTCGACTAAGGTTGTAACTTGTTGTAATAAGTGTCCTTGCGCTTGTATGTCAGAGGTTTGGAACATGGAGCGTGTGAACATAAACTCCCAATGTATCGCAACAGATTTACGTTTCAGTAAGCGAATATCGAGCTGCTCAGGGTCATCAATGAGCCCCAACTGACCTTGCGGTGCAATTAACTCTGCAATTTGGCTTAAGTAGTGGTCAGTATGTGTCGTTGAGAAAACATAACGTGGAGCAGGTAAATTCTGAGCTTGGATTTGCTCAACTAGAGATTGGTGATGATCTAACACGATATCTGCCCCCAATTGTTTAACCCATGCTTGACTCTCGGGACGGGAGGCTGTAGCGATGACTTGTAATTGGGTTTTAGCTTTGAGTAATTGAATGGCGATAGATCCTACACCACCAGCAGCACCAATAATTAGAATTGACTCATTTGTAGCATCATGTTGTTGTACTTGAAGTCGATCAAATAGCATTTCCCATGCGGTAATCGCGGTCAGCGGAATGGCAGCAGCTTCAGCAAAAGATAAGTTATGCGGTTTTAGACTGATAATACGCTCATCGACCACATGAAATTCAGCATTGCTGCCTGCTTTAGTCAAATCACCTGCATACCACACTTGATCGCCTACTTTAAAGTTTTCCACGTCTGGACCGACAGCGACGACTTCACCAGCAGCATCCCATCCTAAAATCTTGGACTGTCCATGTTCAGGTGAGACTCGGGTTCTGATTTTACAGTCGACGGGGTTTATAGAAATGGCTTTTATTGCCACTAAGACTTCTCTATTTTGAGGACTGGGTATATCGACTTCAATATCTTGTAATTGTTCGGCAGAACCAGCATGTAAATATCCAACAGCTTTCATAGTTTTCATCTCAAATTGGGTTTATGCTGAAAATGTTATCGTAGTTTTAAAAATGCTATATACGGTTAAATTCTGCATATAGTGTAAAAAAGGATACTGTTGAAATGGGTAAAGCAAAGCATTCACGCTTTAACTGTAGTCCAGGATGTTCGGTCGAGGCAGCAATTGGGATTTTGGATGGGAAATGGAAAAGTATTATTTTATGGCATTTGTTGACTGAAGACACCTTACGGTTTGGTGAGATTCGAAAACGAATACCGAATGTGACCCAACGGATGTTGACCAATCAGCTACGGGAACTCGAGGAAGATGGCATGATTCATCGGGAAGTATATCCGCAGGTGCCACCCAAGGTGGAATATAGCTTAACCCCTTTGGGGCGTAGTTTACGCCCCATCTTATTGGCACTTAAAGCCTGGGGAGATGAACATCTTGATTTATATGGGCAAGTTTTAGTTGTACAGAAAGAGTATAACGTAGCTGAAACCCCCAGACGCTTCAGCAGAAGTCGTGGATGTTATTAAGTCGTGAACGGTCCTGACTATAATTTCCCTACTTAAAAAGCCAGAAATCTATCCATATCAGCCCATCAGTGCTCCGAGGTTTGAACGTATTGTGAACGAAAACGCACGAGAACATATCGAAAAAATTTTAGCCAATATGACCACATTACCGGGCGTTTATCGCATGCTTGGTAAAGACGGTGAACTGCTGTATGTGGGCAAAGCGAAAAATTTAAAAAATCGTGTTTCCAGTTATTTTGTCAAAACCATTGAGCACCCGAAGACGCAGGCTTTGGTGGCGCGGATTTATGACATCGAAACCTTAGTCGTTCGTTCTGAAACTGAAGCACTGCTGCTTGAACAAAACCTGATTAAGCTACATCGTCCACCCTATAACATTATGCTCAGGGACGATAAGTCCTATGTCTATATCTTTGTCTCTGCCGACAAACCGTATCCACGGATTGCATCGGGTCGGGGCAAAGGCAAACACCAAGTTGGGAAGTTCTTTGGACCGTATCCGAGTGCATATAATGCACGGGATACTTTGTTGGTTTTGCAAAAACTGTTTAATGTTCGCCAGTGTGAAAATAGCTATTTTTCGCAGCGTAAGCGTCCTTGTTTGCAATATCAAATTAAACGTTGTTCAGCGCCGTGTGTGGGACTCATTAGCCCTGAAGAGTATAAAAATGATGTCGATAACTCGATTCGTTTTTTACAAGGAGACACCAAAGAGCTGAATCAAGAACTGATTGCGAAAATGGAGCAAGCGGCCGAAGCCTTAGAGTTTGAGAAAGCGGTGTTTTATCGTGACCGTATGGCGCTATTGCGGGATGTCCAGTCACAACAAGCCATTTATAAGCTCAAAGGTGAAGCGGATATTTTAGCGATTGCTTATCAGGCAGGAGTGACCTGCGTGCAGATCATGCATGTACGCAACGGCAAAATGTTGGGAGGCAAAAGTTATTTTCCAGATATGCTTGGAGATGATTTGGGGCAAATGCTGGCTGACTTCATGGCGAACTTCTATTTCCAAGTGGCAGATGAAGTGCCTAGCGAATTGATTGTGAATGTCGAACTGCCCGATCGAAAAGAACTGGAACAGGCGCTACAACAACAGTTTGATAAGAAAGTACAGATTAAGCATAGCGTGCGTGAGACACGTGCAGAATGGTTAGAATTGGCACAGATGAATGTGCAGCATGCGATCAAAGGACAATTGGCCAATCACTTTGAGCTGAATGAGCGTTTCCATCAACTTGAACAAGTGGTGGGGCGTCCGGTTGATCGGATCGAATGTTTTGACATCTCACATACCATGGGCGAAGAAACCGTGGCTTCGTGTGTCGTGTTCGACAGCGGTGGCATTCGTAAGCGCGATTATCGTCAGTTTTCAATTCAAGACATTACCGCGGGTGATGACTATGCCGCAATGCGCCAAGCGCTGACTCGTCGTTATAAAAAAGCCATGTTGCCTGATTTACTCTTGATTGATGGTGGTAAAGGGCAGTTGCATATGGCGATGGACGTTATGCAAGAGCTGGGTTTAGAGGCCTTTATGGTTGGGGTGTCAAAAGGAGAGGGGCGTAAACCGGGCCTTGAAACTCTACACTTTACCGATGGAACAAAAATTCAGTTGCCTGAAGACCATAAAGCATTGCATTTGATACAACAGGTGCGTGATGAGGCACATCGCTTTGCGATTACCAAGCACCGAGCCAAACGTGATAAAAAGCGTGGTTCATCCATTTTGGAAGTGATTCCGGGTTTGGGGCCGAAACGGCGCCGTGATTTATTGACTCACTTTGGTGGAATCCAAGGGGTGTTGAAAGCCTCGGAAAAAGATTTAACTTTGGTGCCTGGTTTGGGCGAAGTAATGGCCCGCACTATTTATAAAGTTTTACATGAATAGAACAGCAGTCACTGGGTTGGCAAAAGTGCTCATTGACGCATGGGTCACTGATCATTCACATCAGTTGAATTGTGTTGTAAAGATATGGAGGGAATTTAAAACAAGGATGCTCTATGTCACTTCAACACAGTTATCAAGCTTTGGCAGAACAAGAATGGATAGATATACCCACAGGTTGGTTGCAAGGACGCACCATTTATGGGGGATTGGTTGCAGGCTTAATGATGCAAAAAGCATTGTTGACTGTTGCTGATGATACGAAACATTTACTCAGTTGTAGCGTAACTTTTGTTGGGCCAGTACAGCAGGCCAAAGTTCGTTTAACCAGCGAGATTCTACGTCAAGGCAAGTCAGTGACGACTTTGGAAGTACGCTTATGGCAGGATGATGCGGTTCAAAGTATTTTAGTGGCAAGCTTTGGGACTCAGCGTGAATCGAGTATTCATGTGCATCAAGAACCTGTAGCGCCAACATTTCCATCGGTTGAAGGTCTGACAACCGCACCGCATCATCCACTTGCACCCGAGTGCTTTAAGCAGCTGGATATGGTGTGGGTGACAGGGCAGTATCCGTGTACAGCCAGTCCAAAACCTGATTTTTCAGGCTGGTATCGTTTTAACCCCAATTTGCATGAAAATCGTGACATGACTGTGGCAGACTTGATGGTGTCGATGGATATTTGGCCACCGGGTGTCTTACCCATGTTTAAAACGATGGCACCTGCAAGTTCGTTGACCTGGCATTTGACCTATGTGCATCCACTGAAAAATCAGTTACATGATTGGATGAAATTTCAAGTTGAAACGCAATATGCAGCAGACGGCTATTCGACGGAGTCTGCTTATTTATGGGATGCCGAAAACCGTTTAATCGCTATCTCACGGCAAACAGTAACCGTGTTTGCCTAGTGACACTGTACCTCAATTCGTATAAAGTGAGGCCTAATTACGATGAGTCGCATGCGAAAATAGATCGATGGTTTCATCGCGCATGAAGGGGAAAAATTGGCGGTGTCTATGACAGCAGGTCGAATCCTGAATATTCCAAACATCTTGACCTTGGCGCGTATTGCCCTAATTCCGGTCTTCTTATTGGTGGCTTATTGGCCTCCTGTAATGGGTATTGCTGAACACGCAGGCAATATGTCTCGTCATATTTTATTGACGTCTATTTTTGTTGTTGCTGCGGTGACAGATTGGTTTGATGGTTATTTGGCGCGGACTTTAAATCAGACTTCTGCATTTGGACGTTTCTTAGACCCTGTGGCGGATAAGCTGATGGTGGCAGCTGCACTGATTGTATTGGTGCAGTGGAAACCTGAAATTTCGATGGCATTTGCAGCGATTGTGATTATTTCTCGCGAAATAACGGTATCTGCCTTACGCGAGTGGATGGCCGAGTTGGGTGCACGTACCAATGTAGCTGTATCTACGGTTGGAAAATATAAAACCGCTTTTCAAATGATTGCAATTACGGTGTTCTTGCTGAATTGGCAACCGCTTGAAATGTTGGCTTATGCACTGTTGTATACCGCAGTGATTTTGACTTTGTGGTCGATGTTTATTTACCTCAAGGCAGCTTGGCCATATTTAAAACAGCCTTGATTTTTAGATGTCAAAAAGCTCCTGAGGGAGCTTTTTTTATATTGAAGAGAAGTCAACTATGCGTTTCTTCCTCAGTATCATCTTCAAAAGTTTTGGCAATTTTTTCAATATTTAGGCTCTTGGCCATCGCATCAAAAATTTCTTTATAAACGCCTTCCTGACGGTACAGTGCTTCATGTTCCCCATGTTCTGCAATACAGCCTTCTTTCATCACATAGGTATAATCGGCATCAATAATTTGCGACAAGCTATGTGAAATAATAATCACCGTTCGCCCTTGTTTGATCTGATCGAGGCTATGTTTAATCTGCTCGCTAGCAATCGCATCGAGGCTGGCGGTTGGCTCATCAAGAAAAATAATCGGTGGGTTTTTGAGGAACATGCGTGCCAGCGCAATGCGCTGTTGTTGCCCACCAGAGAGCATCAGGGCATCGGATTGATAGGCTTCGGGCAATTGAAGAATTTGCTTGTGAATGGACGCTTTTTCTGCGGCAGCGTAGACTTCATCATCTGTGGCATTGATTTTTCCATAACGAATATTGTCTAAAATACTGCCTTGGAAAATGTGATTTTTCTGTAAAACGAGACCAATGTGATCACGTAAATAAGTGGTGTCTATGTCTTGTAGGTCAATCCCATCGAGCTCAATTTTTCCTGCATCAGGCTGATAAAACTTATCCAATAAGCTAATTAAAGTGGACTTGCCTGCGCCCGATAAACCGACCAACGCTGTGATTTTATTCGGTCGAATTTCCATGTCGATTTGCTTTAATGCATGATGACCATTGGGATAGAAAAAATCGACATGCTTTAATGTGAACTTACCTTGAATTGTGGGTTTGAGCGTACCACTTTGCTCGATTTCATCATCGGCTTCTAAAATTTTAAAAAAGCTTTCCGCGTAAATCATCGCATCATTCACTTCATCATAAATACGGTGCAATGAACGAATGGGTGCGGAGACATTATTGAACAATAAAATATGAAACATGATCATCCCGATGCTCATCTGTCCATCGAGTACAAAGTACGCCGTGAGGATGATAATCAGCACAATCCCGATTTGTTCAATAAAGGTCTTTAAGCCATCAAATAAAAAACTGAGCTGCCGTGTTTGCATTTGGTTTTCGGTCAGTGCTTTTTGCAGTTTCAGTTGTTTGGTGGACTCAATAGACTCTCGGTTAAAGGATTTAATCACACTAATCGACTGGATAATACTCAGAATGCCTTGGCTCTTTTTTTCACGACCATCACGCAGTTTACGCCGCCATCCTCCTAGTTTTTTTGCTTGTTGAAAGGTCAGCCAAAAGTAAATCGGAATAATACTGGTTGCTACTAAACCGACATAAATATTGGCATAGTACATCAGTCCCAGTGCCACAATCGCACTGCTAAAGAGCGGTAAAATATCAATAAAAAAGATTTGTATGAGACGGGTGAGCGAACCAATGCCACGGTCAATTCGCGTTTGTAGCTTACCTGCTTGGTTCTGATCGGCATTAAAAAAGGTCAAACGATAGTTCAGGAATTTTTCAATAATACTTTGCGCCAAGTCTTGTGATACCAGAATGCGCAGTTTTTCCCCATAAAATTTTTGACCAAACTGCACCAAGGCACTGATGATTTCTTTGCTGAGTAAAATCACAGAAATAGTGATCAAAATGTGTAGGCCTTCGGTCAGTCCTTGGCCTTGTTCGACCAGACGGTTGATACTGTCGACGGCATATTGCAAAGTCAGGGCATTGACCTGCGCGGTGAAGGAACCAATGAGCGTCAGGATCAAGGTCGCAATCACCAATATCCGATAGGGGTGGACAAAGGGGCGAAGCTTTTGAAACAACTGCCAAAGGTTCATACATGCTTCTTTTTATTGTGAAAGTTCACATGAGTGTATGCATAAGGAGGCTAGGCGACAAGCTGTGACTTTGTTTTGATTTGTGTCGTTCTAAATTCAGTTAAACTGTTTGCAGAGGAGGAAAAGTCATGACCTTAGATCTGTTTAGTCCTGAACCGCAAGAAAACTTGCTCCCATGTGATGGGCAGGTGCAGGATTTGGGCTTGATTTTAACTGCGGAGCAAAGTGCGAAATATTTGGATTATTTTTTAGCGCATTTGGCATGGCAACCTGACGAGGTCGTGTTATATGGCAAACGTTATGTCACGGAACGAAAAGTGGTGTGGTATGGCGATACTGAGTATCAATATCGCTATTCGGGGAGTGCCAAGCAAGCACTGTTATGGCATCCTGCTTTGTTTCGTTTAAAACAGCATATTGAGCAACTGGTGGGGCATCCATTTAATTCATGTTTAGCCAATTTATATGAAAATGGTAGCCAAGCTGTGGGCTGGCATAGTGATGATGAACCTTCACTACGTTCGCCGCAGCAAGACAATGTGGTGATTGCCTCACTCAGTTTTGGTGCAACTCGTAAGTTTTGCTTTAAGCACAAGTTTAAACAGGAAAAAGTTGAGCTTATGCTACACAGTGGGCAATTGATCGTGATGCGTGGACAGACTCAGCGCTACTGGAAACATGCGTTGATGAAATCCAGTAAAATCACTGAGCCACGACTGAATTTAACCTTTCGCTATTTCTATCCCGCACAGCAAGGCTAAATAAAATTTAGGTCTCAATATTATGTAGCAGGTTGCATTTCTGTTCGATTTGTAGTGCGCTATGTCTTAATATTTCGACCATTTTTTTCAGATCGACAAATTCAAATCGGTTCTTCGAAGCCAATAAGGTCAGTGCCAACGGCGTATCTTTGGGTGAAAATTTGACAGGTACGGAAAGACTGGCAAGATTGGGGTCAAACTCGCCATTGGAAAAATAATAGCCCTGTTTCTTAATGGCTTTCATTTTCTGTAAAAATTCGTCTTGGCTCGCGGCAAAATTGACCTCAGCCAGTTGAGTAGCAAATTTTTGATAATATTCAATAATTTTGGCTTTGCTAAGCTGTGAGATCACCACTTTCGGCGATGAACCCAAATACACGGGACGTGGGCAACCCCGCCCATAGGAAAATAACTCAAGGTCTTTAAAGACTTCACCATATAGGTCAATACAGTGCTCTGCGTTGAGCTGGGTGAGGATACAGCAAAACTCTGTTCGCTCAACGATGTCTTGCATAAAAGGAATGCTGATTTGTAATAACGGATCTGTGGTTCGAGAGATATAGTCCAACACAGCAATTTGAGAGCCCAAAGTATAGTCACCGCTGGTTCCGCTTAAACGCTGTAAAAGTCCTGCGGACACCAATTCTTTTAAGTAGCGATAACTTGTAGGTTGTGAAAGCCCCAGTTCGGCACTGATAGTATCGACATTGATAATCGGGCGTGACACAGAAAAGAGGCCTAAGACAGTGAGAATTTTACCAAAACTTGAAAGTGCCATAACAACCTACTGAGTCAAAAATCATCTATCTGAGCAATAGTGACTATATAACAAAAAACACATAACTTTGACATGGTTTTCTGTTTACGCAGAAGGCTTGAGAAACTTTTAATATGCAGAATTGATCTGAAAAACAAGCGATAAAACACAGATAAAAAAGATTGTATTATCATATAGAGATATTTTGATTGACAAAAATAATTAATTTTGGAAAAATTGTCTATAGAAATGTCTTTTAATGAATAATGTTTCATTATTTTTTTGAGCGTTTTCTTTCCTGTCACATGGTGCTGTCTTTGCCCATGTCTGTAAAAGACTTCATTTATTGGAATTATTTTTGATTCGTTTTCGCTTCTGGTGAGGATGAAGTGTTGCTGTTTGCTTGAGCAATACTGCGTTGAAGAATCCTGTAGATGTTGTCATTCAGCGCATTTAGAGATGATTTATGTTCCTGACCAAACAGTTAATCGCATTTCGTCCAAATAAATTGGATTGGATTTTTGCGAGCAAAACTTTTTTGGCAGGCATGCTTTCACTGTATGTGGCATTTTCCTTAGATCTGGCTTATCCCATTTGGGCTATAGGCACGGTCTTCGTGATTGCCAATCCTTATACTGGAATGGCCGCTTCAAAGAGCGTATATCGTGTTTTGGGAACGCTGTTGGGCGCTATTGTTTCACTTGCGGTTACCCCAAATCTGATTAATACCCCTGAACTATTCACCTTGTTTTTGGCGACGTGGGTCGGATTTTGCCTATATTTTTCTTTA
Organism: Acinetobacter sp. TUM15064; assembly: GCF_008980265.1. Classification (NCBI taxonomy): domain Bacteria; kingdom Pseudomonadati; phylum Pseudomonadota; class Gammaproteobacteria; order Moraxellales; family Moraxellaceae; genus Acinetobacter; species Acinetobacter sp. TUM15064. The sequence continues at coordinate 21,912 of NZ_BKFU01000004.1, forward strand.
TTGGATCGAACGCCACGTAGCTATATTTTTATGTTGGCTGGTTATACCACAGTCATTATTTGCTACAACATTATTTATAACATTGAAACTACGTCAATGTTTGATATGGCGATTGGGCGCTTTATCGAAATTACGGTTGGAGTGTTATGTAGTGCCGTGGTGAATGCGGTACTGTTCCCTATGCATATTGGTCCTGTGGTGAAAACCCGTGTTTCACAGACTCTTCAAGATACCCGGGCAGTTTTTGATAAAATCCTCAATGCGGACGTAAAAGCCATCAATTACAGCGCTACGCTCAGTCATATCACGCGTGATATTGCTGATATTCATGTGATGGCTGTGTACTTGAGCTATGAAAAATCAGCATTACAAGGCATGACCAAACCCTTACAAGAAATGTTGCATCAACTGAGTATGTTGGTGACCAATCTGGTGGCGATGGCAGAGCGGATTCAGCAGCTAGACCACATTGATGTTGCGTACCGTCCTGCTTTAGAAAAAGTGCATGTGCAGATCGTCGAGTTTTTGCAAGGCGATCAAGCCATTTTAGAACAAAAACTAAACCATTTGCCTGAACAATTTGAGTCGAGTTTCCAAGACGTGTTTGACAGTGCCTTGCCACAGCAGCATGTCATATTGGCCAGTTTAAAAATGGATGTGCGTCATTTTATTCAAAATATACGTGCCATTAAGTTGATTTGGCAACGTATTCAACAAGGCGATGACAGTTTACCTGCGACCGTGATCCCGATGAGTACGACTTATCCTAACTTACATCGCGATCATGGTATCGCAGTACGTGGTGGTGTTTCTGCTTTTATCGTGGTGATTGTGGCGACTGGCTTTTGGATCGTCAGTGGCTGGAAAGCAGGTTTTATGATGGCGGAAATGGCGGCTATTTGTGCTTGCATTCTCACCAGTATGGATAATCCCGTTCCTGCCTTAAAAATTTTTATCCGTGGCAGTTTGTATGCGGCGATTATTGTCTTTATTTATGCTTATGGCATCTTCCCGCAAGTCAGCGCTTTTTGGATGTTAGCGATAGTGTTGGCCCCTTTTTGTATGTATTGCCTGATGCTGTTTTTACATCCGCCACTTACAGGCTTGGAGTTGCCTTTATTGATGGGTGTGGTCATGGGCTTAAACCTGCAAAACCGTTATCACCTAGATCAAGTAACGTTCTTTGATGCCTCGATTGGTACAGTTCTTGGTCCGATCATTTCTGTCTATGTGATTCATTTGGTTCGTGCGATGTCGCCGGACATTACAGCCAAACGAATCCTGTCTTTACACTATAAAGCGATACGACAAGCGCTATATTTGCCTTATGGGGTCGAGTTTAGAGTGCATTTGCGTAGTATGTTGGATCGGATAGGTGTGTTGAATACCAAGTTGGTACAGTCTGATGTACTGAAGCAAAAAATCAATTTGGCATTGATTGAGTCCAGTGCAGTGATTGATTTGACCCGAGTACAAGAATTAATGGATCAGTTATCAGGCTATACAACCCTTACTAGACATTTACAAAAATTACAAAGCCAAATAGATGTATTTTTTCAGGCCAAGGAGAGACATACGGCTGACTCAAAGTGTAGGCAAGACATTTTAGATAAAATTCAGGATATTCAAGTCGAATTGGTACAGATTGATGATTTGAGCATTGCACGTCGTTTGCAGGTTTCTCTAAATAATATTCAAAGTAGTTTGTGTCATGCGACATGGGATGAAATGCCCCAAGTCGGTTTGTTGGGAGCATAACGATGGGTGAACTCAATATCTATGGCGTATATGTCCCTGTTTTGGTCGTTCAGGCACTTTTGGCCTACATCGGTTTAAGGCTACTCATGCGGGTGACTGACCCTTGGGTTGATAAAGGTTGGATTTTTTTACCCAGTATTTTTTATTTATGTCTATATATCACGCTGCTAGGCATAGTCCATTGGGGTTTTATCGTGCGCTTTTCTTAAGCACACATTTGATTGAAATGAATGAGGTAAAATGAACATGGCATCCTTTGATTGGCGTAAAGTCAGCCGACCCTTAACTTTAGTTGTCATCGTGGTTGTTGCGATTTTGGTAATCGCTCATCTTTGGCACTACTACAATGCTGAGCCGTGGACACGTGATGGGCGGATTCGAGGTGATGTGATTCAAGTCTCTTCAGATGTTTCAGGCTTAGTCACTGAGGTTTTGGTGCGTGACAATCAAACGGTAAGAAAAGGGCAAGTGCTGTTTAAAATTGACATAGCACGTCAAGCTTTGGATGTCGAACAAGCCAAATCAGACTTAGCTAAAGCCAAAGCCAGTTTGGCTTCTGCTGAAGCAGAATTGTTTCAGAGCAAAGCCAACTGGGTCAAGTCACAGGCCAATAGCCTTTTGGCTGATAAAAATGCAGATCGCTATGCTAATTTGATGGAGGGTGCGATTTCAAAACAAGAACAAGATCAGATGTTTGCTGTACGAGATCAATCACATGCCGAACAGGAGCAAATGCAAGCCGCAATTCAGCAAGCCAAAGCCAATATTGCCCAGCAGCAGGCACTCATTGACGTTGCAACCAGTAATTTACATTTGGCGGAATTAAACTTGAACCGTTCCGAAGTAGTAGCACCTGCCGATGGCACATTGTCTAACTTTGAGATGAAAGCAGGCAACTATGTCAAAGTGGGGCAAGCGGTAGCGGCGTTGTTGGATCGTTCACAACTTTATGTGGTGGGCTATTTTGAAGAAACCAAGTTAAATAAAATTTATCTCGGTGCTCCCGCAACCATTCAGTTGATGGGTGATTCGGGAAGTTTAAAAGGTCATGTGCAGGGCATTGCCTCAGGCATTGAAGATCGTGAACGAACATCCAGTACAGGTCTACTGGCAAATGTAAATCCAACTTTTAGTTGGGTGCGTTTAGCGCAACGCGTTCCTGTAAAAATTGCATTAGATGAAATTCCAAAGAATGAATTGGCATTTGTTGCGGGGCGAACTGTGACAGTACATATTATCGAGAAGAGCCACTAAATTGGTCTTTCTTCATCTCTTAAAAAAGCATCCTTATTGGATGCTTTTTTAAGATGATTCGCTATGTTTCGATAGACTTTGAACTAAGGAGTAAGTCCTTTGGGTTCACGATACCAACTTTCAATAAATAATGCAGCGGCAAGGCTATCTGCAGAGAGATTTTTCCCTCTGCCTTGTGCTTGGTAGTGACTTAACTCATCGCGGGCAGAGCGGGTACTTAAACGTTCATCCACCATCCACGTTTCAATATTGGTCTGATGACGTAAACGACGCGCAAATTTACGCGCGCGGGCCGAGAGTTCTGACTCACTATCATCCATATTCAGCGGTAAACCGACTAAAAATAGATTGGGTTGATATTGCTTGACAATTTTATGCAAATCATTCCAATTGGGAATGCCATCTCTCATGGGAAACAACGCCAAAGGTGTGGCACTTTCAATCAATGCTTGACCGACAGCCATGCCCATTTTCTGTGTACCAAAGTCAAATGCCATAATCATTTGGGGCGTGTTTAAATCAGGCATGTCCAATCTCAGATGACAACCAGGTTCTGTCGAGCCCCAACTTTTTGTAGGCAGCATCCCAACGGTCGTTATAAGGAATATTAAAAATCAAATCCATATCAGCATCACAGACCAGCCAATCACCACGAGCGAGTTCATCTTCCAATTGGTTTTTGGTCCAGCTGGCATAACCCAAAGCAATTTGATAACGACCCACACCTTCGTTATGGGCAATGGCATCTAGAATATCTTTAGAGGTAGTGATACAGATGTTTTCTCCCACCGCAATAGATGAGTGCCATGTTGGTTGGCCAGTATGTAAGACAAAGCCTGCTTCAGGACGTAAAGGGCCACCTTGGAGTACATCATGAGGGCGGACATGATCTGCTTCAATTTCAAGATCATTGAGCAATTCCTTAACAGAAAGTCCTGAAGGTCGGTTGATGATGATGCCTTGAGCTCCTTCTTCATCGTGTCGAGCCAAATAAATCACCGTATTGGCAAAAAAATCATCTGCCATATCGGGCGGGGCAATGAGACAGCGATGCGTCAGATATTGTTTGCTCACCTAAAGGCTTCTCCTTGAAATTGAAATGCTTCTAGTAAATGTTCCTAATTACCACGTTACTAGACTAATGCCTATTCTCCAAATCTTTTTTTGTGATCCAATCTACATATTCTAAGCAGACTGGAACTTTAGCTGGCGTAATTGCTTGGCATGTTGCAGTGTGGTGTCGTTGATTTCAACCCCCCCTGTCATGCGTGCGAGCTCATTGATTCGCTCATCTTCTTCTAAACTTAAAATGGTACTGCTGGCAGGATCAGTTTGGCGCTTTTTCACCAATAGATGTTGGTCGGATTGTGCTGCGACTTGGGCTTGGTGGGTAATACATAAAATTTGCACGTGTGAGCCTAAGTCGGCCAATAGGCGTCCCACAATTTCCGCCGTACCACCACTGATCCCGACATCAATTTCATCAAACACCAAAACTTCTGCTTCAGTTTTTTCAGCATTCATCACTTGCATGACCAAGGCAATACGTGAGAGTTCACCGCCTGATGCTACTTTGGCTAAGGGCTGAGGTGGGATACCTTTATTGGCTGTAAATAATAGTTGGATAAAGCTGAGTCCCTCACTTGAAGCCTGTTCCAAAGGTTCAAACTTAAACTCAAAATGAGCTTCAGGTAGGGCCAGTTGTTTCACTTGTTCGGTTAAATGTTTGGCCAGTGGTGCGGCTGCATCTTGGCGAATTTGATCCAGATGGTGTGCTTTATCTAAAAAGTCTTGATGCGAGCGCTCGACTTGTTCTGCCAGTGTTTCAGGGTCTTCTAATAAGTGAAGTTGTTCTAATTCGACTTGCCATTGTTCATATTCTTGCTTGAGCAATTCAGGCTGCGTGCGATATTTACGTGCAAAACGATGGAACATTTCAAGCTGTGTATTGAGCTCTTCCATGCGTTCAGGGTCGTAGCTTTGACGGTCAATAAACTGACGTAGGTTGGCTGTGGCATCTTCAAGTTCACTTTGCGCATTCAGCAAAGAGGTGTGAATCTCAGCCAATTGCTCACTACGGCCTGCATGCGACTCTAAACGACGAAGAATACTGGAAACTTCTTGATTAATGTTCTGCTCTGCATCATCTAATGCATTTAAGGCATAACTGCTGTCTTGCATGATGTTTTCATGATGTGAAAGACGGTCAAACTCTTGTTCAATCTCCTTGTAGTCGATTTGAACCACATCTTCGAGTTCTTCAAGTTGTAGGTTTAACGTGTCGATACGCTGTTTTCGTGTGGCTTGGGCATCCAATGCTGCTTGGTGCTGACGGATGTCTTTTTGCCAAGTACTATAAGCTTCACGTACAGCCTGCGCTTCAGGGTAGAAGTTGTGATACAGGTCTAACCAGCGCTTTGGATAAGGTGGCTCTAACAGCTGTTGCTGACTGTGTTGACTGTAGAGTTGTACCAACAAACGGCCAATTTCTTTTAATTCAGCTAAGCTACTCGGACGGCCATTAATCCATGCTTTGCTTCGTCCTGTAGCAAAGATCACACGTCTTAAATGAATTTCGCCTGACTCATCATCGAGTTCATGTGACTTTAACCATGTTGCTTCAGGGCTATGTTCTTGATAACTAAAAATAGCGGTCACATCGGCTTTGTCTGAACCAAAACGAACATAGTTAGTGTCGGTGCGTTCACCTAGACATGCTGACAGTGCATCAAGTAATAAAGATTTACCTGCACCTGTTTCACCCGTTAAGACATTAAAGCCTTGATCAATATCAAGGGCTAAGTGATCAGCTAAAGCAAAGTTAATTAAAGTTAAATGTGTCAGCATAAACGCATCCGAGCTGCGAAAAGTTTTAGTTTAAGATAGTCAAGTTTTATTCAGCCGACAAGACGGCAGTGCTATTGGTTTTCGTTAAAACTGGACTATTTTAGCTTGAATCCTAAAGACGACCTAATAGATTTTTAAATCGCGTCGTGAATCTAAAATTGGTAGCAAAGTTGTCTTTGGTTTCTAGATATATTCAAAATGACTATTTTAGGAGGCTTAGACAGGCAAAAATTAAGCCAAAGTGTAGAGAGAAGAGGTGCAATTGTACAATGGTCGGGCTTTAACAAAATATTGATTGAATGGAATAAAACATGGATTGATTAGTTAATCGCACATCTTTAAACTAGCACATCAATATGATTATAAATGCGCATTATCTGGAGTGTATGCATGTCAACTCAGTTCGATCATGTCTCTGTCATTAAAAAATCCAATGTTTATTTTGGCGGTTTATGCATTAGCCATACTGTACAGTTTGAAGATGGTACCAAAAAAACGTTAGGTGTCATTCTACCGACAGAGCAAGCATTGACGTTCGAAACACATGTGCCAGAGCGTATGGAAATTATTTCAGGCGAATGTCGTGTGCAGATTGCAGACAGTGAAGAGAGCGAATTGTTCCGTGCGGGACAGTCTTTTTACGTGCCTGGCAATAGCCGTTTCAAAATTGAAACTGATGAAGTTTTAGATTACGTGTGTCATTTAGAAGGCTAAGCTTTCAGACGATACTCACTAAGTAATTTTAAGCAAAATCAGTTAAACTAGATATTGCACAGCAATCCTGTAAAGTCAGCTTTACAGGATTTTTATTTTGGCACATCGTGTCGATGGTGATTTATCTTTTAGAGGTCCTACATGGCTAAACCTGAATATTTTTATGGCGTTCATTCGGTGGAGTCATTGTTGGAGCTTGAGCCTGAACGTGTGCTCACACTTTTTACCTTAAAAGGGCGTGATGACCAGCGTTTAAAGCGTGTGCTTGAACTGGCTGAACCTTTTGGGATTAGTGTGCAACAAACGGGCCGTGATCGCTTGGAAAAAATGGCTGGCTTGCCGTTCCACCAAGGAGTTGTGGCTGCGGTCCGTCCTAATCCAGTTTTCAATGAAAAAGATCTAGAAGCTTTACTTAAACAGTCGCCAAATTGTTTATTGCTGGGTTTAGACCAAGTCACCGATCCGCATAACCTCGGCGCATGTATCCGTACTGCTGCTGCAATGGGCGTTGAAGCTGTGATTGTGCCTCGTGATCGTTCTGCAAGTTTGACCCCGACTGCGCGCAAAGTTGCGGCAGGTGGTGCTGAAAAAGTTAAATTTATTCAAGTAACCAATTTGGCTCGGACGTTAGCGCAAATTAAGGAAGAATTTAATGTGCGTGTGGTTGGTACCATGTTGGATGAAAAAGCCTTGCCGCTACAACAGTTCGATTTTACGGGCACTGCTGTATGTGTGGTGATGGGTGCTGAAGATACAGGCCTGCGTCCAATTACCCAGTCTCAATGTGATCAAACAGTATATATCCCGATGGCAGGCAACTTGCAAAGTCTGAATGTCAGTGTAGCAACGGGTATGGCTTTGTATGAAGCATGTCGTCAACGTAATATCTAAAATTTTTTAATTTCCGATTCAATTTAAATCCAATGATGACCCCTCAAAAACAAGGCTATGTATTTATTGCCATCACCATGTGTATTTGGGGGGGATTTACCTTAACGGCTCGGCTCAGTGCTAATTGGGGCATTGGGGCGTGGGATATTACTGCCTTACGTTTTCTCTTGGCATTTTGCATCTTAATGCCGATCTTGATCTATAAAAAGGATACCGCCTTTTTGTGGAAGAAAGAGCCTTTTATTTTGGCGATGATTGGTGGGGTATGTTATTGCATCACCGCTTATAGTGCATTTCATTATGTGCCTGCGGCACATGCTGCGATCTTTCTCAATGGCTGCATTCCACTTTGCACGGCTGTCGCGGCTTATCTTTTATTTCGGCAGCCCTTTGACCGGCATACTTGGCTTAGCCTCAGTATAATGTTGCTTGCACTGACGGTCATGAGTGGGTTGATGTATCAAGAAACAGGTATCGCTTTTAGTTTAGGGGATGGTTTATTTTTCCTCAGTGCTGTGCTTTGGGGAACATTTACTGTCTTGCTTCGGCAATGGAAATTATCTGCGTGGCATTCCATGGCAGGTGTTGCGGTTTGGGCTGCGATTGTATTTGTACCAATTTATGTTTTGTTTTTGCCCAAAACCCTCGCACATGTGCAACCTGTGCAATTGATTGCTCAGGTCATATTTCATGGCATATTTGTGGTGATTGTAGCGACTCTTACTTATGTGGAGGCTATTAAACGTTTGGGGGCATTTAAAACAGGCAGTATTGTCACCTTAGCACCATTTATTGCTGCAATAATTGCAGTTCCTCTGCTCAATGAGCCGCTGAGTGTTGCCATTTTATGTGGGCTTGTAGGGATGGGGATTGGTGCCTTGCAGCCTTGGCGCTGGATACGTAAGGACAGTTTGAAAGCCCAACTCGTGCAACAAAAAAAGCAGTCATAATCGACTGCTTTTTTTAGGCTTCTGAACGAGCTAAATACTTTAAATGCAAAGGTCTGAGCTGTGCGTATAAGTGCTCCAAATGTCCATCATTTATCACAATATCATTGGCTAAAGCCTGTTTTTGCTCGCGTGGCATTTGAGCTTGAATGATGGCCTGAATCTGCTCAATATTTTGATGGTCACGTTGAGAAGCACGCAAAATTTGTAGATCTATAGAAGCATCAATCAACAGGGTGTGTTGGGTTAGTTCATGTTGATTGGTCTCAAACAGTAGCGGTGAAACCAAAATCACATAAGGGCTAGTCGCATCTTGCAATTGTTGTCTGATGGACTGGCGAATAGCAGGGTGGGTGATATTTTCCAATTGCGTGCGGGCAGCGGGGTCTTGGAAAATGTGTTCGCGCAAAGCGCGGCGATTCAGTTCGCCGTTGTCTAGGAGCACCCAATCTCCAAACTGGGCTTGAATGTGTTGCAGTGCGGGCTGACCTACAGCCACAATTTCTCGAGCAACCACATCTGCATCAACCACGTGAATGCCTTGTTGTTCAAACCAGTGACTTGCGGCAGATTTCCCGCTACCGATTCCGCCTGTCAGACCTAAAATAAATGCCATAGGTTTTATTAATTGCCTAAATAAATTTTCATAATTTGCTCGCCCCAAAGAAAAGCAATCCAACCTGCAATAGCAATATATGGACCAAAAGCAAAAGGTTGATTTTCTTTTCGAATTTTGAGCAAGATGATGCCGATTATTGCACCAACAAAAGATGAAAGTAGCACAATCAGTGGCAGTAACAACGGCCCCATCCAGGCACCTAAGGCAGCAAGTAACTTAAAGTCGCCATAGCCCATGCCTTCCTTGCCAGTGATAAGCTTAAATAGATAATAGACGACCCATAAGCACAAGAAGCCAATGATATAACCCCAAATGGCAGCGGTGGGAGAGGTATAAATAGCATAACTATTTATTGCTAAACCAAGTGCTGCAAGTGTGAGAGTATAGCGATCTGGCAGGAGCTGCGTATCAAAATCAATAAAGGTTAAAGCGATGAGAATGTAGGTTAAGACTAGGCCAAAAAGCATTTGGATGGTTGGACCAAAGACCGCGACCACGATCAATGCACACATGGCTGTGAGCAGTTCAATAGCAGGGTAACGAATGCTAATTGGGTTATGGCAGGTGCCACACTTTCCACGCAGTACTAACCAACTAACCACAGGGATATTTTGATACCAGTGTATGACGCTGTTGCATTTGGGGCAGGTGGATGCTGGTTTGCTTAAGGTGAGTTTCGTTTCATCAATGATGGGTTGCTCAGGATGAAGTAACAGTTGACAATCAGTACGCCATTCTTGCTCCATCATTTTTGGGGTGCGGTAGATCACCACATTGAGGAAACTGCCGATACACAAACTAAAAACTCCAACCACGAAATAAAGTGCAGTTGGAGTGTTGATCAGAGAGGAAATTATTTCTTGCATTAAACCACAGAACCCATTTGGAAGATTGGTAGATACATGGCAATCACGAGACCGCCCACAAGTACACCCAAGACCGCCATGATCAAAGGTTCCATCATTGCAGTTAAGCCATCCACGGCATTATCAACTTCATTTTCATAGTGAGTGGCAACTTTATCTAGCATGGCATCAAGCGCACCAGATTCTTCACCAATGGCAACCATTTGTACTGCCATGGAAGGGAATTTATTGGTGGCACGCATGGCAAATTGAAGTTGTTGACCGGTTGCTACATCCTCGCGGATTCTCATCACAGCTTCTTCATACACCACATTGTTGGTTGCCCCAGCTGTAGACTCAAGTGCATCAATTAAAGGAACGCCAGCAGCAAAGGTTGTGGAAAGAGTACGGCTATAGCGAGCAATAATTGCTTTATAAACCAAATCACCAAAAATTGGGGCTTTCAGCGCGGCCTTATCTAACAAATTACGAAATTTTTTACTGCGTTTTTTGGTCTCGAGTAAAGCTGTAATTACGATACCAATTATAATAATCAAGATAAACCAATATTTTTGCATCCATTCAGACATGTTGACGACCATTTTAGTGAATGCTGGTAATTCTGCGCCAAAGGAACTAAATAAATCTTGGAAGACTGGTACGACTTTGACCATTAAAATAATGGTCACGATTAAAGCAACTACAACCACTGTTGCTGGATATTTCATGGCTTTCTTAATTTTTTGTTTGAGTAGCTCACTTTTTTCTTTATAGATAGCCACACGATCTAGCATCGTTTCAAGTGCACCAGATTGTTCACCTGATTCGACCAACGAACAGAATAAATTGTCGAAATATTGAGGATATTTTCTGAGAGCCCCAGCAAAGGTATTACCACCTTCAACTTCACCCTTAATGCCGAGGACGACTTCACGCATAGAGGGATTTTCTAAGCCCTCAGCCACAATTTCAAAACCTTGAACCAATGGTACACCGGCTTTCATCATCGTTGCGAGTTGTCGGGTGAAAATCGTGATGTCCAGCGTCGTCACTTTTTTCTTAAATACACCTTCAAGAATATTCTTTTTCTTTTCTCTAATACTCTTGATGGTAATCCCTTGTTTGCGCAAAGTGACTTTGGCTAGAGCTAGATTACGTGCAGGCAATTCCCCTTTGATTTTTGCCCCTTTACGATCAATCCCTTCATAATTGAAGGTTGGCATCATCTGTGCTTTTTTGACAGCCATGCATTTATCCTTATTCTTTCAATATTTCAATTATTCGCTGGTTACACGATTCACTTCTTGTAAGGAAGTGACCCCCTGCATAACCTTGAGTAAACCTGAACGACGTAAATTGTTAAATCCTAATTTTGCTGAAGCTTCTGCAATCTGTAAGGCATTGCCGTCTTCCATAATAATTTTTGAAATTTCTGATGTAACCTTCATAACTTCATAAATGCCGACACGACCTTTATAACCTTCACGGCATTCAGCACATCCTACAGGCTGATAAACTTTGAAATCTGGGTCTTTGATATCTTCTGCGGTAAAGCCCATTTCGAGTAAACTTTGTTCAGGAATGTCAGTAGGTGTTTTACATTGATTGCATAAACGACGTGCCAAACGTTGAGCGATTACGAGGTTGACAGAAGTGGCAATATTAAATGATGGCACCCCCATGTTGCGTAATCGTGTCAGGGTTTCAGGGGCACTGTTAGTATGCAGTGTCGACATCACCATATGACCTGTCTGCGCAGCTTTAATGGCAATTTCTGCTGTTTCAAGATCACGGATCTCACCGACCATTACAATGTCTGGATCCTGACGCAGAAAAGACTTGAGTGCGGCTGAGAAAGTGAGGCCGACTTTATTATTCACGTTGACCTGATTAATGCCTTCTAAGTTAATCTCAACTGGGTCTTCGGCAGTTGAAATGTTCGTATCTTCTTTATTTAAAATATTCAAACCCGTATATAAAGATACCGTTTTACCTGAACCTGTTGGACCTGTAATCAGTAGCATGCCTTGTGGTTTGTCCAAGGCTTGCATAAAGAGTTCTTTTTGATCAGGTTCATAACCTAATGCATCAATCCCCAACATAGCGCTCGATGGATCAAGAATACGCAGTACCAGCTTCTCACCAAATAAAGTTGGCAGAGAGTTGACACGGAAATCAATCGCTTTGCTTTTTGATAGCTTTAATTTAATACGCCCATCTTGAGGAACACGTTTTTCGGAAATGTCCATTTGAGACATGACCTTCAAGCGAGAGGCAAGACGTGTTGCGAGCTGTAGTGGTGGGCTGGCAATATGACGAAGTACACCATCGACACGATAACGAACGCGATACGATTTTTCATAAGGTTCAAAATGTAAGTCTGAGGCGCCCATACGAATCGCATCAATTAATAATTTATTGATGTATTTAACAATCGGTGCTTCATCTTCTTGAGGCGAATCATCATCATCGTCATTTGAATTCTGATGATCCTGCTCTAAGTCTAAATCAATGTCTTCATCGGAAAATTCGAAACTATCTGCTTGGGCAAAATTTTGTTCGATGAGTTTTTCCAGTTGTGGGTATTCAACAATAATCGCCTCAATGTTCATTTTAGAGTTGAAGCGAATTGCATCCATGGCATCCATATTGGTTGGATTGCTGGTTGCGAGATAAAGAATATTACCGCGGCGGAAGATGGGTAGGATACGGTGTTTAGTGATGAGTTTATCTTCAACTATATCTCGCAGAATTTGAGCCGAGTCATAAACACTTAAGTCAAAAACAGGTTCACCAAACTCCAAAGAAATCGTTTCAGCAATTACATTTGGGGAGAGTTTATAATTTTCGATCAGATAAGGAACAATATCTTGTTGAGCCTTTTTGGCAGCAAGCATCGCCTGCTGCATATTTTCAGCAGTCATGCGTCCGTCTTCGACTAAGCGTCGAATAAAGCCTGTGAATTTAGGCAAACCATTTGATACTGACATTCCCCAAGTCCTTAACTTCTCAATTGTTTATAATTGGTATCGTAAAATTATACTTTTGTTGCACAAAAATACCATATCTGAAAGTGTTGTCACCACCTTAATATCGATTAAAAGCATGAACTGGTCGTAATAGCAGGCGGTTTTTTTTACAAAATGCTCTTTGTTTTGATCGGTGTAGTTTCCATCAAAGAATAAATTCTGGAAGAAAACTATCTTTGAAAAATAAATACCGTGTAGAATGAGGCCGTTTTAATGAACTGTTTTGAATAGGGTGCTGTATGTCGGGTTCGACGATTAAGCCATGGGTTGTCGGCAATTGGAAGATGAACCCAATGCAGGCAGATGCCAAGCAATTGCTTCAAGAATTTAAACAGCTCTTGCAAGAGAAAGAAATAGCACAAGAAAAATGTAATATTGGCGTTGCACCTGTTGCAATCGCACTGGGTGCAACACAAGTTGAGCTTGCGAAAGCTGTACGCCCAGTTTTTACCGTAGCTCAAGATGTTTCACGTTTTGCCCATACTGGTGCATATACAGGTGAGGTGAGTGCAGAGCTACTGAAAGATAGCCAAATCGAATATGTTTTGGTGGGGCATTCGGAGCGCCGTGAATATTTTGCGGAAACTTCTGCTGTTTTAAATGCCAAAGCACAAAATGCACTAAATGCTGGTTTGACTGTCATTTACTGTGTAGGTGAAAGTCTAGAACAACGTGAATCGGGTCGGGCTGAAGTTGTTGTTTTACAACAAATTTGTGACTTGGCTAGTGTGGTGGTGGCGGAACAGTGGCAAAATATTGTGATTGCTTATGAGCCGATTTGGGCGATTGGCACAGGCAAAACTGCATCGCCAGAAGATGCACAGGCCATGCATGCAAAAATCCGTGAAGGTTTAACCCAAATTACCTCGTATGGCGCAAGCATGGCCATTTTATATGGTGGTAGTGTTAAAGCTGAAAATGCAGTAGAGTTAGCGGCTTGTCCAGATATCAATGGTGCGCTCGTCGGTGGGGCATCTTTAAATGCAACGTCTTTTTATAAAATTGCCGAAGCATTTGCAAATACAAAATAATTAGGAGTTCAGCATGCAAACTTTTGTGCTGGTAGTACATATTATCTTAGCTGTGTTGATGATCGTGCTGATTTTAGTCCAGCATGGTAAAGGTGCAGATGCTGGCGCTTCGTTTGGTGGTGGCGGTGCGGCAACTGTATTTGGTGCATCGGGTTCAGGGAACTTCTTGACACGATTAACAGCGATTTTAACGGCATTGTTTTTTGTCACCAGTTTGACATTGGCCGTGTTTGCTAAAAAGCAAACTACAGATGCATACAGCCTAAAGTCGGTACAAACGACAACTTCTGTACCTGTGCAATCGACTGAAACTTCACCAACTGCACCGAAAACAAGCGAATAATTGGAATTAGTCCTTTCTTTTTTGTGGCGATGCTACTAGAATGCGTCACAGCTGCGGTGGTGGTGGAATTGGTAGACACGCTACCTTGAGGTGGTAGTGCTTTCGGGCGTGGGGGTTCAAGTCCCCCCTTCCGCACCAACTTATGAATCCAGAAGATTAAGTTGGTGTATGCAGCAAATCTGTTGATGCGGGATGGAGCAGTCTGGTAGCTCGTCGGGCTCATAACCCGAAGGTCGTTGGTTCAAATCCAGCTCCCGCTACCAATCTTATTTTAGAGGCAAACTAAAGTAAGTGGTTTAAGTGATTAAACCAAGAATATTTTTGCATGTTGATGCGGGATGGAGCAGTCTGGTAGCTCGTCGGGCTCATAACCCGAAGGTCGTTGGTTCAAATCCAGCTCCCGCTACCAATTTGATTTAGGTGCAACTAAATCAAAGCAAGTATGAAGTATTTAGATTGAAAAATAGTTCATATTTGTATATAATTTTTGCACGTTGATGCGGGATGGAGCAGTCTGGTAGCTCGTCGGGCTCATAACCCGAAGGTCGTTGGTTCAAATCCAGCTCCCGCTACCAAGTTTCTAAAAGAGGCTCACAACAAGGTGGGCCTTTTTGCACAGTGGATATTGATTTTCTGTGCAATAATTGGGGCGATTACGCCCTTTTTTATTGGCTATCGTGTAGTGTCGATGTGCGCCGGATACGGTGAAAGTCAAAGTGTCATGTTCCACTACTACTATAGTTTGTATTGGTTTGTAGTGGTCAGTTTCGGCCATTGAATCGCACAAAATTGACGAGAGTAAATGAAGCTATCAAATAAAACCCAAGCACTCCAAGACTTAATTGCTCCTGCAGTGCAAGCCTGTGGTGTGGATCTTTGGGGAATTGAATTCCTTCCTCAAGGCAAACGTTCTTTATTGCGTATTTATATCGACAAAGCGGTCGATGAACATGCAGAACCTGTTATCAATGAAGATGGTGAGCTTGAACAAGGGCGCGGTATTGGTGTTCAGGACTGCGTACGCGTGACTCAACAGGTCGGTGCAATGCTCGATGTGCATGATCCAATTTCAGGTGAGTATGCGCTTGAAGTATCTTCACCAGGTTGGGATCGTCCATTTTTCCAACTTGAACAATTACCAGCATATGTTGGTCAACAAATTGCGTTCCGTTTGATCAGTGCAGTTGATAATCGTCGTAAATTCCAAGCAAAATTGGTTGCTGTAGATCTTGAAGCAGAAATGATTCAAGTTGAAGTGGAAAAGCAACAAGTACTTGAAATTGATAGTAATAATATTGATAAAGCCAATTTGGTCTATCAAGATTAATTCATTTAATAAATAAGAATCTGAACGAAATAGGTGGCTTATGGCACGTGAAATTCTTACCGTCGTTGAAACGGTTAGTAATGAAAAAGGTGTAAGTCGTGAAGCGATTTTCGAAGCCTTGGAACAAGCGCTTGTTGCTGCGACTAAAAAGAAGTTCTACGAAGGAACAAACTCTGAAGAAGCGCAGCTTCGTGTAGAGATTGATCGTAAAACGGGTGAATATAGTACTTTCCGTCAATGGACCGTAGTTGCGGATGAAGATCATGAAATGCCTGCGTGCCAAGACGCCATTTCAGATGTTGATCCAGCAAAATGGTCGATCGGTGATGTACGAGAGCTTGAAGTTGAGTCAATTGACTTCGGTCGTATTGCAGCACAAATTGCGAAACAAGTGATTGTTCAGAAAATTCGTGAAGCAGAGCGTGCGTTGATTGCAGATGCGTATGAGTCGAAAGTGGGCGAGTTGATCTACGGTGAAGTGAAAAAGCAGACCAAAGATGGCTTTATCATTGATCTTGGTGACAATGCAGAAGCGTACCTTGCACGTGAAGAAATGATTGCAAAAGAAATTTTGCGTCCAAAACAACGTGTAAATGCGATTTTGTTTAATGTGAACCGTGAAGGTCGTGGCGCACAGCTTCAGTTATCTCGTGCCAAGCCAGAAATGCTCATCGCGTTGATGAAAAAGGAAATTCCTGAAATTTCTGAAGAAATCATCGAGATTAAAGCAGCGGCGCGTCAACCGGGCGTTCGTGCTAAAATCGCTGTGAAAACCAACGATCATCGTATTGATCCGGTGGGTGCATGTATTGGTATGCGTGGTACACGTATCCAAGCAGTTCAGCAAGAGTTGAACGGTGAGCGTATTGATGTAGTGGTATGGTCTGATGATCCTGCTCAGTATATTGCGAGTGCTTTAGAGCCAGCAGATGTATCGGGTATCGTGATTGATGAAGAAGAACGTACAGCTGACATTATTTTCGCAACCAGCGACCAATTAGCGCGTGCGATCGGTTCTCAAGGTCAAAATGTTCGACTTGCATCTGAATTGACCGGTTATAAACTGAACATGATGCTTGAAGAAGAGTATCATGCTCGTCAGCAAAACGAAGCTCAACAATACCTAGACTTATTTGTATCACGTTTAGATATTGAAGAAGATTTGGCAATGGCTTTGGTTGAAATGGGCTTTACTTCTTTGGAAGAGATTGCTTATGTTCCGGCTGAAACATTTGACGAAATTGAATTAGATGCTGAAGTGGTTGAATTACTTCAAGGCCGCGCAAAAGAAGTTGCATTGGCTGATGCATTGAAACAGCAAGAAAACATCCAAGATCCAAGTGCAGAACTCGTTGCAATGGAAGGGATGACACAAGAGATTGCATATGCACTCGCAGCACGTGGTGTAATCACGATTGATGACTTGGCTGACCAAGCGACTGACGATATTTCAGATATTGAAGGTTTAGGTGCAGAGAAAGCGGGTCAACTTATTATGAAAGCGCGCGAATCATGGTTTAACTAGGAGATCATACATGACGGACAAGACGATACAAGAGTTAGCTCTCAGCGTGAACCGCCCTGTTGAGAAGCTCCTAGAGCAGGTTCGTGATGCAGGTTTACCACAGCGTAAATCGGACGATATTATCTCTACTGAACAACAAGATGCCCTCGTGCACCATTTGAAGAAAATTCATGGTCAAGACGATGGTCAGGCAGGAAAAATCACGTTGAAACGTAAAACGACCAGTACGGCTAAAGTAGCCAGTACATCAGGTAAGGCGAAAACAATTAATGTAGAAGTTCGCAAGAAGCATACATTTACTAAGCCAGATCCAGAACAAATTAAAGCAGAAGCTTTGGCGAAAGCACAAGCTGAGCAACAAGCGCGTGCAAACGTGCAAGCTATGGTTGAACCAAAAGCTGAAACGCCAGTTGTAAATAAAGCAGCTGCAAACTTTGAAGCAATGCGTGCTGCTGCTAAGCAAGAAACGACGAAGCAAGAAGTCGCAAAAGCAGCAGTTGTGGTGAAACGTAAATCAACCAATAAACCTGTGGTTAAAGCACAAGTTAAAGTGATTGAAACACCAGAACAGAAAAAAGCGCGCGAAGTTCAGGCAGCTCAACTTAAAGCAACTGAAGAAGCAGCTCGTCGTAAAGCAGCTGAAGAAGCACAGCAACGTACACTTGAGCAAATGCGTCAAATGGCGTCTAAATACTCAAATGAAGATGCAACAGCAACGATTCGTGTCGTGGATGATTCTCCACTTGCAGCGGGTCTTGTTGGTCAAGCATATGAAGATTCATTTGCCAAAGAAGACCGCGATATCAAACGTGGTACCAATACACCAGGTGCGCGTGCACCGAAGAAAGGTGGTCGTCGTGGTGAAGAACAGTCTTTCCGTGACAACACGCATAAACGTGGTTTAAAAACCAGCCAAGCAAACAAGCATGGCTTTGAAAAACCAGTTAAAAAACAAGTTTATGATGTTGAAATTGGTGAAACAATTGTGGTTGCTGACTTGGCTGCGAAAATGGCAGTTAAAGTACGCGAAGTGATTAAGTCGCTCATGAAAATGGGTGAACTTGTAACTCAAAACCAAGCGATTGATCAAGAAATTGCAGCGTTGATCGTGGAAGAAATGGGCCATAACCCAGTTCTTGTATCGGATACCCAAGCTGAAGATAACTTACTTGAAGCAGCAGAAGAAGCACGTGGCGCTCAAACGACTCGTCCTCCTGTTGTAACTATCATGGGTCACGTTGACCATGGTAAGACATCATTGCTTGACCGTATTCGTCGTTCAAAAGTGGCAGCTGGTGAAGCGGGTGGTATCACTCAGCACATCGGTGCATATCATGTAACGACTGATAAAGGCATTATCACATTCTTAGATACTCCGGGACACGCAGCATTTACTGCAATGCGTTCACGTGGTGCGAAATCGACAGACATCGTGGTATTGGTTGTTGCGGCGGATGATGGTGTAATGCCACAAACAGCTGAAGCGATTGATCACGCACGTGCTGCTGGCACGCCAATTATTGTTGCAATCAACAAAATGGATAAAGAGTCTGCTGATCCAGACCGCGTATTGAATGAATTGACTGTGAAAGAAATCGTTCCTGAACAATGGGGCGGTGACGTTCCTGTTGCAATGGTTTCAGCACATACAGGTCAAGGTATTGATGAGCTTCTAGATATTATTTCAATCCAAGCTGAATTACTTGAGTTGAAAGCATCTGAAGAAGGTGCTGCTCAAGGTGTCGTGATTGAAGCACGTGTAGACAACAGCCGTGGTGCGGTCACGTCTATCCTTGTTCAAAACGGTACATTGAAAGTAGGTGACCTGGTTCTTGCGGGTGCATCTTATGGTCGCGTACGTGCGATGACAGATGAAAACGGTAAACGTATTCAATCTGCAGGTCCTTCAATTCCAGTGGAAATTTTAGGTTTACCTGAAGCGCCAATGGCGGGTGATGAAGTTCTTGTTGTGAATGACGAGAAGAAAGCACGTGAAGTTGCGGATGCGCGTATGGATCGTGAACGCCAAAAACGTCTTGAGCGTCAAAGCGCAATGCGTCTTGAAAATATCATGGCGTCTATGGGCAAGAAAGATGTACCTATCGTCAATGTCGTATTGAAAACTGATGTACGTGGTACATTGGAAGCATTACACGTTGCTCTTGCTGACCTTGCAACAGACGAAGTTAAAGTCCGTGTCATTGGTTCAGGTGTTGGTGCGATCACTGAATCTGACGTGACACTAGCTGAATCTTCTGAGGCAGTTCTTCTTGGCTTTAACGTACGTGCGGATAACGCAGCACGTCAAAAAGCAGATGCTGACGGCATCGACATTCGTTACTACTCAATTATCTATCAATTGATTGATGATGTGAAAGCAGCGATGAGCGGTAAACTTGCACCAGAACACCGTGAAACAATTCTAGGTGTGGCTGAAGTACGTGAAGTGTTCCACTCAAGTAAGTTTGGTGCTGCAGCAGGCTGTATGGTACTTGAAGGTGTATTACACCGTAACAAACCAATTCGTGTCCTTCGTGATGACGTGGTTGTGTTCCAAGGTGAGCTTGAATCACTTCGTCGTTATAAAGAAGTGGTTGAAGAGGTTCGTGCTGGTATGGAATGTGGTCTTGCGGTGAAAGGTTATAAAGACATCAAAGCACTAGATAAGATTGAAGTGTACGATGTTCAATTGATCAAACGGAGTCTTTAATGGCGGGTAGTCAACGTCTTAAGCGTATGGCGGATACAGTACAACGAGAGTTGTCTGAATTGATCCGTCAAGAGCTGAAAGATCCACGCTTAGGTGGTCTTGTGACCATCTCTGCGGTGAAAGTAAGTCCAGACTTAGGTTATGCTGAAGTGTATGTGACTGTAATGGGTCGTGAGCTTGGCGATGAGCAAAGTGAGGCAGCAAATAAAGAAACACTTGATGTGTTAAACAAAGCATCTGGTTTCTTGCGTCATGAACTCAGCCGTCGTATTAAGACACGTATTACACCGCGTTTGCGTTTCCATTACGACAAAACCAATGCATATGGTAACTATATGTTTGGTCTGATTGCAGAAGCAGTGAAGGATTTACCTGCTGACGAAGCAAAAAAAGATGATGAGTAATTCAGTTTAACTGAGCATAAAAAAGCCACCCGAGGGTGGCTTTTTTATTTGCTTCATTTACATTTACAAATTGAATGAGTCAGAAATACCGAGTGTGACCGTGATTTCTATGTTACTGAGAAAGATCATCATTATGCTGCTTTTGGAAAGCCCTACGGCGCGTGCGTTGCCAAGGTAAGGGGCGATTTAAAGCTTCTGGTACATCACCACTGAGTGAGCGTAAACGTAAATGCAATGCTGCTTGTGCCATTAAGTTAGCAGATACTGGTGCAGTCAAAAATGCAAATAAGGTGAGCAATAGTTCAGGAAAACCAAAGCGACCTTGAAATGCAGAATAAATCATGGCAGCAATCAAAAAACTGCCCAAGCCAAGCGTACTTGATTTTGTGGGTGCGTGAAGACGCATGAATAAGTCGGGTAGGCGTACCATTCCAATTCCTCCAACCAGCATGAAGAAAGTGCCGATCATGAGAAAAATTGAAACCAGAATTTCCATTGTGAGTTGCATCTATATCGCTCCTAGTCAATCACATGACCTGAGGTGAAGTAGCGTGCTAAAGCGGCTGTAGATACAAAGCCTAACATCGCAACCAATAGCGCACCTTCAAACAATGAGGTGCTGGCCCAGTAAATGCCTAAAATGATAATCAAACAGGTGGCATTTAAAAATAAGGTATCGAGTGCTAATAGTCGGTCCACGATGGATGGGCCAATGATTAAACGAATCAAGCACAGCAGCATTGAGATCGTGACGGCAATTAAACAGATGCCGAGAGCATACGGTAAAATAGTCATGCATTATCTCCTGCTTGAACACCAAAAATTTGCATCAAAGGTTTTTCATAGCGCGCTTTAATATTTTGGATTTCGGCATCAGCATCATCAGTGCTGAGTGCGTGGACCAAAATATCCCCACGATCTTGGTCAATCCCTGCTGAAACGGTTCCAGGCGTTGTGGTAATAATCATTGCCAATAGTGTATTGACTTCCTCATGCTGCGTTTCAAGCGGAACACGAAACCATTTGGGTTCTAGACGATCAATCGGCCCTAGAACTTGTTTTGCCACGGTAATATTGGACATCACAATATCGTAAAGTACGACAAAAAGTAGTTTAACTGCTGATTTCCATTCAATATTTGGCGTATATGCAATGAAAGGTTTAATGAAACGTGGAATAAAGATACCGAGTAAAACTGCCATGACTAAACTCGCTACTTCAACACTATGCGCCAGCATTAGCCAACTAAGTGCAACCACAACCGAAACAAAAGGGTGAGGAAGCCAGCGTACTAGAAAAGAAGTCTTTTTCATGTTTAAGGCTCCACCGTAGGTTCTAGTCGTTCTGTGTTTGGTTGCTCTTCAGCCTGATGCTGCTGTTGCATTTGACGCTGTTTGTATTCAGAAATATGTTCACCTTCCAGTGTTTCTTCCGAAATTAAATATGGAATCAAATGTGCATTTGGATCCACGCGTTCGCCACCATATTTGGTTTCAGGTAAATTTTCACTATCGAACGGTTGTACGCTAATGGTTTGCCCATGCTCATCGGTTTTAAGCAAAGTTTGTTCATAGAGCGCATTATTTTGGATTTGCATAGCGGTTTGGTAAGTGTACTTCTGAATTGGACTTGCAAAGACCATATAGCCAATTAAACCGACCAATAAAAGATAAATGGTTTTGTCATTGCGTTTTGGTGCTTGCTCAGGCAAGGCTTGATAGGTGGTATAAGCAGGCTCGATAGGGTTATCTTCAGGCTTTGTTGCACGCCAGAACAGAATAAAACCCACACGAGTAAAGGCGATAATGCTGAGTAAGCTGACGACCAAAACCGTCAAAATGATCAACAACTGATAAGGTGAATTAGAGGTTGCTTGTAATATAAAAACCTTACCTAGGAAGCCACTAAATGGAGGCAAACCAGCCATCATCAAAGCAATTGTAAAGTAGGTAATAGAGAGTATCTTCTGCTGTTTCATTTGAGGTGCGATTTTAAAGTGGTCTTTAAATTCACCGCGTTGTGAAGTAATCCAACCACTTAAAATGTAAAACGCGGCTGCAATAATAGTACTGTGTACCAAATAATATAGTGCCGCTGCCCATGCCAAAGTATTGAATAGGGAAATGGCGATTAAAATCGTGCCTACAGAAGACAAAATCATAAAACCAATGAAACGACGTAAGCGTTCCGCACCCATCGCACCAATCACACCATAGACAGATGTAATCAAACCAATTGGTAATAAAATGTATTGCAGAATTTCACGACTAATTGCATCGTCAAATACGGTGCCGTTGACACGTAAAATGGCATAAATACCGACTTTAGTCATGATGGTGAACAGAGCCGCCACAGGCGTCGTTGCCACCGCATAGGTTTTGGGTAACCAAAATCCGACAGGTAGCATGGCTGCTTTAATGCCAAAGACTGTAAACAACAACAGCCCACCTGCAACCGCGATACGGTGTTGATCGCCTTCTAATAATGGCATCAAACGTGCAACATCCGCCATATTGAGGCTGCCGACACTGCCGTAAATCATGCCAAGGCCAATCAGAAATAGGGCTGATGCCAACAGGTTAATGGTGACGTAGTGAATGCCCAGTTGAAAACGCGCTTTGCCTTGACCATGCAGTAACAAGACATAAGAGGCCATCAACAAAATTTCAAAGAACACGAACAGGTTAAATAAGTCGCCTGTCAGGAAAGCGCCTGTGAGACCCATCAGCAGGAAATGACACATGGCATGAAAGTAACGTCCACGCTCATCCCATTCTTTACTGGCAAACCACATTACAGGAACTGCCAAAGCATAGGTTAAGACCAACATGAGTGCAGACAATTGATCGAGGACCAAAACAATACCAAATGGCGCTGCCCATTCACTCAGGTTGTAAACGCTGATTTGCCCTGAGCTTGCAAAGATCAGATAGTTGACTGCGGTGAATAAACCGAGCAAACCTGAAGTATAACTGATACCCCGACGCCAAGGTTGTCGCCAGTCTTGTGCTAAAGAACCTGATCCCGGATTACCCAATAACACCAACACAAAAGCGGTAAGGGCAGGGATTAGAATACTAAAAATTGGGGTGTGTTCGGTCCAAAAGTGGATGAAGTCATTCATTATGGCTCATCCTCACGTGGGTCAATTTGTGGTATTTCTTCTTTAGAGTCAACGTGGTCGGTTCCTGTTTCATAGCGACTGCGTAAGGCCAGTTGTACAATAAAAGCAGTGGTGGCAAAGCCAATCACAATTGCGGTTAACACCAAAGCTTGTGGAAGGGGATCGGTTGCTTTGCTGGCTTCGGTGAGTACCGCAGGCGCATTGATTTGGAGTCGGCCCATAGCAAATAAAAATAAATTGACGGCATAGCCAATCATGGCAAGCCCAAGCACCACAGGAAAGGTACGAGCACGTAAAATCAGATAAATACCTGTTGCAGTCAATAGACCAATAGCGGAGGCAAGTAACAATTCTAAACTAATCATATTAATCCCCCTTTGGTACGACTGGACCAGACATGCTGGAGTGACGAGAGTCACCTAAAACAGAAATGAGCAACATGGTCGCGCCTACAACCGTAATATAAACACCGACATCGAATAGTGCTGCGGTTGCAAGATGCATTTCGCCTAAAATTGGTGGCGACACATAAAAGTGTGCGCTGGTGAGGAATGGGCGTCCCCAAAACCATGCACCTAAGCCTGTTAAGCCTGCGATAACTAAACCTGTACCAATCCAGATTTCATACAAACGACCTGATTTGGCTTTGAGCAGCTGTTCCGCATGGTCTTGACCGAGTGCCATGTACTGAATAATCAAGGCCAAAGCGGTAATTAAACCCGCGATAAACCCACCGCCCGGCAGGTTATGCCCGCGTAAGAAGATATACAGACTGACCACCAAGGCAATCGGTAAAATCCACGATGCGCTAATGCGAAGCATGAGTGGCGATGGATTGAAACGGTAGCTGAGACCTTGGGTCATGGTGGTACCGTGAGCACGCATACCATCCATTAAACACAGTGCACCGATGCCTGCAATACCGAGGACTGTAATTTCACCAAAGGTATCGAAACCACGGAAGTCAACTAAAATGACATTGACGACGTTGGTTCCACCGCCTAGTGGAATCGACTGTTGCATGAAGAACCATGAAATGGAGTTGTGATCACGGGTTAAAATGAGCCATGTAATCCATGCAATGCCAAGTCCGCCACCAATCGCAATGAGAGCATCGCGCCAACGACGTGAGACACTTGATTCATACGGTGTGAGTTGCGGTAAAAGCGATAAACTCATCAATAGCAATACGGTAGTGACCACATCGACGGTGATTTGTGTCAGAGCTAAATCTGGTGCAGAGAAGCAGACAAAAATCATGGTCACGACTAAACCAATCGCGCCACTGATCAATACCGCTTTAATGCGTTCATGGTGAAACCAAAGCATCATCCAGCATGAAGAGAATAACAGTAGCCAAAGTACGATCGCTAAGGCTGGAGCATGGGCGAGTTCACGTGTACCTGTGCTAATGCCTTGGCCCAAGAATGGAATGGCTACTAAAACAATGCTAAATAGTACAATCCAGAGCAGATAGCTCTGTAATTTACCGTTTTCAGTCAATCGTTTAAATTTGCGTGAGTTGAGCAGGAGTGACTTTAGGAATAAGTCAAAAGCCACTCGACCTTGCAGACGACCTAAATATGGATCAAGATCAATTTCTCGAATTTTGCCGCCTTTCGCCAGACTGAAATAGAAAATTAGACCGCCGACCAAGGCAATAGCACTCATCAACAATGGCAGGTTAAAACCATGCCATAGGGCAAGATGTGTGCCTTCAAAATTCATCATTTGGGTACTGGCGCGTGCTGTACTGTTAACGATGTTTTCAACCATTAGGGCAGGGAATAAGCCGACTAAAATACATAGAATCGCCAGTAAAGTGGCTGGTGCACGCATGCCAAACGGTGGCTCATGTGCATCTTTGTTTGGGACTTGTTGGCCTACAGGACCATCGAAAAAAACGCCGTGAACTAAACGTACAGAGTAAGCTACCGCAAAAATCCCCGCCAGTGTCGCGACAATCGCAGAGCAGATGAGCACAGGGCCAGACAGGTTGCTGAGCAGCTCAGTAAAGAACATTTCCTTAGATAAGAAACCATTGGTCAAGGGCACGCCAGCCATCGACGCGGCAGTGACCATGGTTAGCGTAGCGGTATAAGGCAACAGTTGCCATAACCCACTAAGCTTACGCAAGTCACGTGTGCCTGACTCATGATCAATAATGCCCGCAATCATGAACAGCGCTGCTTTAAAGGTGGCATGGTTAATAATATGAAAAATCGCCGCAGCGACAGCCAATGGTGATCCAATCCCCAACAGACACATGATCAGGCCGAGGTGGCTGATGGTTGAATAGGCCAATAAACCTTTCAGGTCTTCTTTAAAGATGGCAAAAAATGCAGCCATACACAGGGTAAACAGGCCAATAAACGTGACCAAATTATGGAACAGTGCCGCACCTGCAAAAATCGGTAACAGTCGTGCCACCAAGAAAAGCCCCGCTTTGACCATAGTTGCTGAGTGTAAATAAGCAGACACGGGGGTCGGGGCTGCCATCGCGTTGGGTAACCAAAAATGGAATGGAAATTGCGCACTTTTGGTAAAAGCACCAAGTAAAATCAGCAGCAGCGTCGGTACAAATAAAGCATGACCTTGAATCTGTGTGGTCATTGTCAAGATTTGATCAATCTCATAGGTGCCAGTGATTTGGCCGAGCAAGATGAAACCACCCAGCATGGCCAGTCCGCCCATACCCGTAATGGTCAAGGCCATTCGTGAGCCACGTTGCGCCGCATCGTAATTGCTCCAATAACCGACCAACAGAAAAGAGGAGATACTGGTCAGTTCCCAAAAAACGAGGAGTAAAATTAAATTATTGGAGAGTGAAATTCCAAGCATGGCTGCCATGAACAACATGAGCAGTAGATAGAGTTTATTGAGAGAATTTTTGGGGCCTAAATAAAAATAGGCATAAATATAAATGAGGGTTCCGATGCCGCTGATGAGTAAGGCAAAGAGGAGGCCTAAAGCGTCTAGACGGAAACTGAAGTTAATGCCAAGCTGCGGCAACCACGACCACGACTGCGTAATGACAGCGCCATTAAACACGTCTCGTGCTTGGGTCAGTAATAAGCCTAAACTTGTCATACTGACCCCAACAGCTGCGAAGGCGGTTAGCCTACGTGAGCTCTGCTTCAGTAATGAGACAAGGGTTGTGCCAAGTATTAACGGTAACAATATAATAATCGGTAGCACACTCGTTTCCATTGTCGTGAATAGGTCAAAACCTATTGGTGAATCTCATCTTTCAAGGATTACAGGACTGCAAAGAGCAGCCCAAGAGTTTCAATCTTGAAAGCCAATGTGAAATTTAAAAATAATGAAGTTGTGTTGCGCAACTCATGAAGCGTTATAGCAAAATCCGATTTCAGTTAGAAATTTGCAAGTAAAACCGATCATATAACATGACTAAAACAACATCAATCTTTTTTGCGCTGACGCAAAACATTATACGCATGATGGTCGTTTCTTGGTGGCTAGGAGGTACTTTCTCAGTGCAAGAAATGTAAAAAAGCGACCATTGGTTGCCTGTTTTTAGAGTTGAAATGGTGATACTGATGAAGCCGGCTAAGATAATGGATTAGTAGATGAGGCATCATCTTCAGCACTGAGTAAAGCAATCAAATGCTGTTGCTGTTCGAGAGAGAGTTGCTGCTGTATTTGTGTGAATAATTCAGCCACATTTAAATCTTGAGGTTCAGCCGCAATCGGTTCGATGGTTCCATTGGTCGCTTCATGATTGGCAAGGTTTTGGTAAATGGCATCGAACTGATGTTGCAGTGCATCGAGCTGGATCGGACTTAATTGTTTATTTTCCAATTTGAGGCACTGAAACTCGTTGGCTTGTTCCAGCAGCTCACTTCGGTTACCTGAAGCGATAATTTGCAGTCGAGGAAAAGCCTGATTTAAACGTTTTAAAATGACTTGTGTCATATTTTGATCCAGTTGATGATCAATCGCGTCAATCAATAGCACACCGTCACCTTCTAAGCATGGGAACAGGCTTTCAGGGTTGAGTAAGCATAAACGTCGCACAATATCGCCAATGAGTGCCACCCAGTTGCGGATACTATTGGAAAGCTGTTGATAGAGCATGCTGTTGCCCTGATAGCGCACCATCAGTTGTAATTTGGGATGATATTGCAGATACATATCTTCAATCTCAGGCAGCACGGTTGCTAAAGCCTGCTTGAGCGCCTGTAGGCTGGGTGACTGAATGTGCGCTTGAGCCTGAGTGAGTTGATAGCTTAGAGGAATATCGGGTGGCATACTTTTGGGCTGATGCAGTATCGTTTGTAAAAACTGCGCAGTTTGCGCATTTTCGATATCGCTGATTTCACGAAACCATTCAAAGAAACGAGCAAAGGTGGTATAGGGAATAGCTGAAATTTCATAGGCATGTGCATGTTGGAAAATCAGGGGATTGTTCTTGCTGAGAATATTCATCTCATTGACAAAACGTTCCGCAGGATAATACGCAATCAACGGTAAACCTTGCAGTGGATCTTGTAGGGTTGCCTGCTGATATAGATTGACCAGTTGTTCGAGTTCCAAGGTTTCCACTCGACTGATGCCAATCCCTTGTTGGTTTAAGGTTTTGTAGAGTTGCCATGTATAAGGTTCGGGTGCAGCATCGGCTATTGTAGGTTTGAGAGCATACAATTCAGCGGGTATAGCAACTTGAATATCAATTTTGGACTGTAGGCGGTTCAGCATAATGTCGTGATCTAACATCACCACCCCCGCAGAGCGTAAATCTTTATAGCGGGCTGCAAACCAAGTCAGAGCCTGATAACTAAAACGCAGAATAGAGGTTTTGCCTGAGGCTTGATCACCTAAAATTAAAGTGACAGCTTTGTCGTGATAAGAAAAATCGACTTTGAGGTCAGCAAAATGTAGGATGTGTTTCAGGTGAATGGATTGAATTTTCATAGAACACCCGCAGACCTGGTTGCTATTTTTACATTCGATTATCCAGCTACTTTACGCAATGAGCTTGGCATCTGTTTTTTCAGCTGTTGCATCAGGTCGTAAATGTGATGAATATTTAGACTTACTTTAGCACGTGTACAAGCCACGTAAAGCAGTCTTAACTCTTCATCACTAATTTTATGGTCTTTGTCGTTGACCTTAAATTGGTAATCATCTTCGATGTGAACGCGGTTCCACTCTAAGCCTTTGGCTTTGTGGGCGGTGGAAATAATATAATCCGCTTGTTCAATCGGTGTAATCTTCGCAAGGGCTTTTTTGAGTGGATCGGTGCCATGATCATCTACCAATTTCACTAAAGGCTTGATGTCACTGCCGTCATTGGTTTCGCAGTATTCATGTACATCGTGCCAAGAATTAAACCATGCCAGTTCAGGCACATCGGTGACGCGTTTACCTTGTTTCAGCATCGCTGCGGCATCGACAAAGCGGTTCAGTTTGACATGGTCGGCTTGTAGGCTGACTTTATCGCCATGAACCAATCCTGAGAGTAACAGTTCCATAGCGCGGGCATTGGTGCGACATAAAATCGCATCGCGCATTTTGGTATGGGGTTTGTTGACCACTTTAGAGTTGAGCTGAGGGTTGCCCATGAGCGGTACAGTTTCATTTAAGGCACCTAAAATAGCATTGGCATGTAATGCAATCTCTTCACCAAAACGGAACGAGGTGGTGAGGCGCGATTCAGGCAAAGGCAGTTGTTGCATGGCATTGACTGCGCCACGCCATGCATAAATTTGTTGGTGGGCATCACCGACATAAATCACTTGCGTATTGCGCTGTTTCAGTAAGATGCCCAACATTAGCGGATCGGCATCTTGGGCTTCATCAAATAACACATAGTCACTTGGGATATTCGGTTCAGACAGTGCCCACAGTTTTAAATAAATGTCGTGACCAATCCCCGCTTGATGATGAGGGTCGATGGATTCTAACCAACGACGTTCAATGGCAGGGTAGAGGTGCTTTTGTAGTGAGTCGATGTCATCGGGATGCAACCAGCTCGGTGCTTGTAAATGACGCGGTGCTGGGTACTGAGAACTGGTTGAACAGAAGTGACTCACGGCATTGGCCACAAGGCTGGCCAAACGGGATGGCATCAACACATATTTTTCATAACGTCCGCCCATCATCCGTCTTAAGGTAATCGGTTCAAGACGGTATTCTTTTGCGATAAAACTCGGACTTAAGCGAGGTAGACGAAGTTTGTCGGTCACTCCACGTGGAACACTGCGAAAAGCAAGCGAGTGGAAAGTTCGGCAGTCGACATTGCCATGAAACTTCGTTTGCGCTTCGCTGGCAATGGCTTTGTTGAATGCCAAATACATGCCACGTCTTTGTGGCATGGCATCGCTAATCATTTGCAGGGTAGTGGTTTTACCTGTGCCTGCATAGGCAATCACTTTAAACGATTTGCCCAGACGTGCGTTATCAATGGCAATGGCTTGCTCATAAGTCGCGCTCGGTTTGATGATATTCGACACAGGCAATAAACTTAGTGGTTACGGTTGGCTTTTTCAAGCAAACCAGAAAGCCCTTGACGACGTGCCAATTCATTGAGAACCACTTGAGGGTCTAAGTCGAAATAACCTAAAACCACAATCGTATGGAACCAAAGGTCTGCCACCTCATAGATCAAATCATTTTTATGATCTTCATTGGCTTCAGACTTAAAATCTTTCGCGGCAATTACTGTCTCAATGGCTTCTTCACCAACTTTTTCTAAAATTTTGTTGAGACCTTTGTGGTACAGCTTTGCCACATAAGACGAATCTGGATCTGCTGCTTTACGCTCAGCCATCATTTGACCGAGGTAGGACAAAACTTCAACTTGTTCAGACTGCGCCGTTGAGGCATTCATTGCCAATGTATGTGGATTGGTCGATTTTTCACCATAAATCGCGTTCGGGTCTTTGAGCTGTACATCCACAATTTCCCAGCCATTTGGTGTGAGTTTGCGGTAGAAGCATGATTCGCGACCTGTGTGACAGGAAATCCCGCCGTGCTGTTCAATTTGTAGCATGATCACATCGGCATCGCAGTCGAGACGAATTTCATGTACGGTCTGAAAATGTCCAGATTCTTCGCCTTTGTGCCATAACTTGTTGCGTGAACGAGAGAAATACACAGCTTGGTTTTTCTCGGCCGTCAAAGCCAAAGCTTCACGGTTCATCCATGCCACCATCAGCACACGACCCGTTTGATGATGCTGTGCAATGGCAGGGACTAAACCTTGTTCGTTAAATTTTACTTCATCGAGCCATTGCAAATTGTTCATAAGATTTCACCAAGCGAATAAATATTGAGAGTGTTACGATGTCAACGTAGCGCGCTATAGTCTACGTGATTTAAACAGAATAGAGGAGAAACTTTCTACAGTTATCTCACCGTGGCTTAATTGATATATTTTAGAAATTCATCTATCGTCACCCATCCAAAGCGGATGACGATGATTGTCATCGCATTTTACACAGAATGATTGTTTTGTTTTGCAATATCCTGATAGTTCATTTGACTGAACATGCCTAATTTTAAACCTGAAATCGTCACCGCCATTTCTTTACGGAAATAGGGGATTCGATACATCCAAGCAAAGCTTAAATCTCGTAAACCCCCTGCCCACCATAGCTCAGATTGGTAAAGTGGTGTGAGTAAACGACTTAAAAATTGATAGAACGTCGTCGAATTTTGACGGTGTTGATGATACGTTTGCCAGAGTTGAACATAATCAATGTTCTCATTTTTTCTTGCGCTTTGAACCGCTTGCCCCAAAGCCCATGCATCTAAAAGGGCCATATTTGCACCTTGTCCCAGTTGTGGACTCATTGCATGTGCGGCATCACCCATGACACCAATACGACCCTCACCAAACTTAGACAGTACCACATCACGATAATTTGCCGTCAACCATTGCGATTTTTGTTCAGGCTGGGCAATGACTTGTTCTAACCAATCCGCAGCAGGTTTCCAACGCTTAGACACTTGGTTTAACCAGTCTGAGTGCGCTTGTGAGTTGTGTAGAAAATTATTCAACTGATGGCTTGGAAGACTCCAAAACACACTCGACAGTCTTTGCTTGGGTTCATGTGGCACTGTGCCTGTTGGTAAGATTCCCAGCATCATTTTAGAGCGGTCATGAAACTGATGTAAAATTTCTGTATCTAATTCAAGGCATTCAGGAACAATCGTCCATTTGGCTCCCCAAGGATAAGCTTGATCAACCTTTACCCATTTTTTTGGTCTTAAAAGGCTACGTGCACCATTGGCAATGATCACAGCATCAAAAGCTTGATCAAATGCTTCGCCATCTTTTGTACCCAAAACTTGGATATGATTTGATTTTTCTTCTAATTTTTGAATGTCGGTATTCATTTGCCACGTAATGAGTTCAGAATATTCACAGCATTTATTTTCTAAAACATGGCATAACGTTGCTCGGTGGATACCGACGCCATAAAAATCAGGATGCGCTTGTTGATAATGACTATTGACCAGTAAAGTTCCACTCGGTAACTGACCTTTGAGTCCTGTGACTTTTGCACCCAGTCTTAAAACTTCATCTAAGAGACCTAAATGCTCAAAAACAGCTAAACCAGAGGGCTGGAGTAACAGTCCTGCGCCGACAGGTTCGAGTTCTGAGGCTTTCTCTAAAATACTGACTTGAATATTTTGCCGAGCCAGTAAAATCGCAGTGGCTAATCCAGCGGTTCCTGCACCGATGATGGCGAAGTGGGGGGAGTGATTAGAAATCATAGATCGAATGATTTAACCATTGTCTAAAAATGAGTTCATAACGAATATCATCAGATTTTTTAATTGGTCGATATTGATTTGAATGCAATCCTCTAACGAGCTTGCAATAACATTTTTTCCGCATGATTCGTTCTGTAATTCAATGGCTTGATCATACTTTTCTTGTTCACTTAAAATTATTTTTAGCATAAAAAAAATGTAATCTCGATTTTTCTTTATTTGGTCAGATTAAACAAGATTACATTAATGCGCAAATTTTGTTTATAAATCTTGTATGACCTGTGCAAAATGCTGTTTTTCCACCATTTCCAAGAACTCATCACCTAAGCGCTGACTTTCAGAAATACATTGGTTCCACATTTGAATGCGCTGTTTTTGGTCGAGCCCTTTGAGGGTGAAATCTTTACGATCGGGCAGGCGCCCTAAAGGTAAGCTTTGTAAGTAGTCTTGGGATGGAGATAGGAGCAGGGTACGGGCTTGATTTTCAGGATTGGCGCGACGCTTAAACAGTTTATCAAACCAGCCCGGCGTAATGCTGTCCGTAAAGTGCGGATAAAGCACAATGCCTTGACTCTCAAAAGGCAGGTCAATGTGATAGTCAATCAGACCGCCATCGCGATAACTGCCTTGGGGTGCATCTGGAATATCGCGAATCGCGGCCATCACGCCTGGAATAGAGGCTGAAGCAATCAACCAAGGCAGAACATTTTTAGCAGTGAGACTGTGATAATGAGTGAGGAAATCATCTTCTACTTTAAATTGTTTGCCAATGTTGGGCTGACTAATCACCCGTTGCATAAAGTGGCGACTATGTTTCCGTGCAACAGCGGTTGTGCCGATGATCCCTGCTACAGAGGCCAAGAGCGGCAGAACTTGGTCACTTTGGAAGATGTGCTGTGCTTTAATCGAGAGGACTGCAAGGTGGTAGTCTGGATGATCTACTAGTTCCTCTTCTTTACCTTGCACCAAGTCGAGCAGCATGCCACGGCAAATATCACTGACTTCTTGGCGTTGCATTTTTTTGTCAAAATACAGGTTGGTATAGAGTTCACCTAAACGTTCAGTACCTGCTTTTGCACCGTGCGCCAAGATGCTGGCAAAGCGCCAACTGCCAATAGACGAACCAATCAGTGTCCGTCTTTGTGGTGCACGGGCAAAGAACTCACCAAAAATGGCTTGGTCTAAACCTTGAATTCCGATGCCTTTGGGTCCACCTGCGGCACCGGGTACAATATCGACCTGTTCAGCTTGTAAGCCTTCGCTTTGAATGAGTTGACGTGCTAATTTGCCTGCACGAATGCTTAAAGCGGGAGGGTGTTTATGCAGGATTTGAGTCATCGTGATTATTCAAAGAGACAATATATATTGTCATTTTAACTGACGAGAGAACCAGCGCATTGGCAAAAGTGATCCAATAATGACTTGGAGGTCACTTCCTACTTAAACGTTAAACATAAAAAAGCCTGAGAGACTCAGGCTTTTAATACAGCAGAACGCGTTTATTTAAACACGCGCCACACTGCCAGTAAGCCAGTGAGTACAATTAAGATCACTGAAATAAACCATGGCGAGATAATCGCAATCGACAGCAAAATGGCCATGAGACTACCAAAAATCCAGCTCCGTTTTTGCTGATGCTCCATTTGCAAGCGCATACTTTGTAGTTCATTGAGCTGTTTAGCATGCCAAGCTGATTGGTTTTTAAGACCATTTAAGCTATCGACCAACAGCGTTGGGAAGTCTTGCGCCCCTAAAAGTAAGTCCGGAATTTTTTGTCCCAGCTCTTTTAGGTTCTTCTGTGGATTCATTTGTGCTTTGATCCAATCGGTCAGGATTGGCTTTGCTAAACTCCAAATGTCCAGCTCAGGGTAAAGGTCTGTGCCTAAACCCTCAACATGCACGAGGGTTTTAAGCAGTAGCATCAACTGTGGTGGAATTTCCAAATGGAAACGACGTGCAATATCCATCACTTGAATCAAAATGCCTGCGAAGTCCAATTCATGCATGGGTTTGGACACCATTGGCCCGACCGTGCGACGCATTTCACGTGCTAGAGCATCTTGGTCTGTGCCCGGTGGAATCCAACCAGCTTGATGCACGATTTGAATCAGTTGCATAAAGTCGCTGTTCATGACCGCAAGCAGCATACGTGCCACAGTCATTTGGTCGTGCTTCGACAACTCTCCCATAATGGCACAGTCCAACGCAATATAACGTGGTTGGCTTGGGTTTAGGGTTTCAACGAAGACATTGCCCGGATGCATGTCGGCATGGAAAAAGTTGTCACGGAAGACTTGGGTAAAGAAAATGGTTAAGCCTTTTTCCGCCAGATCTTTACGATCCATGCCCAGCTTTTCAAAGGTTTCAATGTCTGAAATAGGAACGCCCGTAATGCGTTCAGCCACCATCACGTCTTTGCTGTCCATATAGACTTCAGGCACATACATCATGCTTGAGCCTGTAAAGTAATGGCGCATACGACGAGTATTGTCAGCTTCTAAGGTCAAATCCAGTTCATTTAAAATGACTTGACGATAGTCCTGAATAATTTCAGATAAGTGCAGTGCACGCGCGGCTTCTAAGCGTTTTTCTAGAAAATCACCTAGCCATTCTAAAATTTCAAAGTCTTGTAAAATTTGACTACGAATATCGGGACGGGTGACTTTCACCACCACTTCGCGGCCATCATGTAAAGCCGCCGTATGGACTTGAGCAATCGAGGCGGCTGCCAATGGCTGTTCGTCGAAGCGTGCAAACAGCGTATTTACATCGGCTTTCAGTGATTCCTGAATACGCATTTTCGCCACATCAGAACCAAACGGTTTGACACGGTCTTGGAGTAAAACCAGTTGTTGTAGCACTTCAGGTGGAATCAGGTCACGACGAGTAGACAGGAGTTGTCCCATTTTAATCGCCAGTGGTCCCATTTCCTCTAAAGCGAGTTTCAGTTTCAAGGGGTTTTTGCGTTCACGGCTGGACCATGCCGCTGGATGCATACGAATTAGCCCTAGTGCATGACGTGCTTTTTCAGGCAATTCTTCCGCAGGAAACAACGTGTCGAGTCTATAGTGCGCGGCAATGCGCCAAAGTTCGAGTAAACGTGAAACGTGCGGAATCATATATGCAAATACCTAGTTTTGAGTTGAGTCTTGTGTGTCAATCTGTGCTTGAAGCTGTTGAATTTTGGCTTCGGCACGATCTAAGTTTTGATTCAGAATACGGGTGTCTTGGTGTAGATCATCCATTTGCCAACGCGGGGCAAATAGACCACTGTCTTCTTTTAAGGCATCTTCAGCAAAAAACAAATGACTTTGTAAGGTTTGTTTGATGTGCTTCGGTGCCAGTTGGATTTTGGCCAGTTCATGCGCCAAACTTGGGCCAAGCCAC
This sequence comes from Acinetobacter sp. TUM15064, assembly GCF_008980265.1. Lineage (NCBI taxonomy): Bacteria > Pseudomonadati > Pseudomonadota > Gammaproteobacteria > Moraxellales > Moraxellaceae > Acinetobacter > Acinetobacter sp. TUM15064. Next base: position 57,412 of record NZ_BKFU01000004.1, read on the forward strand.
GGGCTTAGATGCGCAGCCAAGTCTGGCTCAGCTTGTTGCATAATCCGTTGAATATCTTGCAGAAGGTGATAATCGCCTTGGAGCGGGATATTGCCAACATCATCCGCCAGTAAAAGCTTGAGCAGCTCAACCACATTGGCCACCGTTAAAGTGGCGGTTGCTGGGGTGTGAGACTGAGCTTGATCAAAAGGGCGTTGTTCAAAAATGGATGCTGTTTCACTATGCCCTGTAACGGTAGGTTCTAAGCGCACTTTAGCGTGGTCAAAGAACACATCTACAGACAGTTGCGGGGATGCGATCACCACACGTAACATCTTGCCTTGTAGTTCATTGAGCTGGATGCGAGTGATCGCATCCAAATTAATCACATGATGAATTAATCGTTCAACTGCACCGAGTGCCAGAATCGACCACATAATTTGCCCTTAAACGTTTAATTTTAAAGTTTAAAACCACGGTGTACAGCAACAATACCACCTGTCAGGTTGTGATAGTCACAGTTTTGGAAGCCTGCATTTTCCATCATGCCTTTGAGCGTGCGTTGGTCTGGGTGCATACGAATCGACTCGGCTAAATATTTATAGCTTTCTGAGTCATTGGCAATGATTTTGCCCATGATCGGCAGTGCGGTGAATGAGTATAGGTCGTACAGTTTTGAAAATGGCTCAAATACAGGTTTAGAAAACTCTAAGACTAATAAACGACCACCTGGCTTAAGGACGCGGTACATCGCAGCAAGTGCTGCATCTTTATCGGTCACATTACGTAGACCAAACGAGATGGTGAGTAAGTCGAAGCTGTTGTCTTCAAATGGCTCTAGGGTTTCAGCATTGGCTAATACGAAATCAACATTGGTACAGCCAGCATCAATCAGGCGGTCACGGCCAACATTAAGCATAGATTCGTTAATGTCTGAAAGTACCACATGACCAGTAGGACCGACTTCACGACTAAATACTTTAGCCAAGTCACCTGTCCCGCCTGCAATATCCAGTACGCGTTGACCACGACGTACCCCTGACATATTGATCGCAAAGCGTTTCCACAGACGGTGAATACCAAAAGACATCAAGTCATTCATAATGTCGTATTTGCTCGCAACCGAGTGGAAAACTTCAGCCACTTTTTGAGCTTTGTCTTCACTGCTGACCGTTTGGTAACCAAAGTGTGTGGTACTACCGACATTACCTGTGTTGGCACCACGAGGAAGATTGTATTTGGGTACAGAACCCGTCACTGGGGTATCAGTCAACTGTTGTTGTAATGATTTTTGCTGACCTTGTGCTGTGCCTTGGGGTAATGGTTCAGTTAAAAATGGACTCACTTTGTCTGTGTTTTGTGCCGACTCTGGATTAGCGGTAGGCGTTTGATTTTCATTCGACATGGGAGTCACTCCTAACATAGCAATAGGGTAAATGTTGCAGTGCATGCATGATGACAGATTCTAAGACGTTGTACAGTAACCATCATGCAATTGTGCTGAATAATATACAGAAAAACAGCAGAGCTATGCAGCCACTGCCTTATTTTTATCAAGGAATAATCTGAAATTTACTGAAATGGGTATAGATGACCCGAATGTACTTTGTCAATAATTTGACGTTCCACCGCAGTAAAGTCTTTCACAAATTTCTCCGCCGACTTTAGCGGTTTCATGGCCAAAAAGCCATCTTGCATAAAATCATACATGATATTGAAGTTGTATTTATTGGCTGTCCCTTTACACATCTTAAAAGCGGTATAGACCATAAAAGAGCGCATGTATTTATCAAGGTTTTTACCGAGTTGGTCGAGTAAATACAATTGTTTGAGACGATCTTCGCCTTGTTCCAGTTTTAAATAGGCTTGGCGCATTAAGTCGTCGGTTAAAGGCTCGTTAGGATGATGTTCCTTGAGGAGCTGTATCGCCACTTGTTCGTCCAGTCGTACGGCCAAAATCGCCAATTCAACGCCCGATGTGCCTGTTTTAATAGCATTTTCAGGAATCAATTTTTCAGCTTTGTGTGCATAGCGATTTAAACGTGCAATTTGTCCCGCCAAAGCATCAAAATCTGGGCCACCATATAAACGGTTGATAAAATACTCGGCCATCAACAGATTTTGCTTTTCTGCGAAAGCTTTGTTGTGAGTGCGCTGCATTCGCTGTTTTTGCCAACTTTGTACATCCTGCAAACGTTGGAAGAGCACCGAATCTTGATGATAATGTAACTGGTAATACTGTTCTAAAAGCTCATCGAGGGCGGCGAGTTTGGACATTTGCTGTCTCAGTTCTATTTTAAGATAGCTAAATCTTAGTGTGTGATGATCGAACTCGCTATGACAAAGTGACAAAAAAACTATTTATTTGCAGTCAGTTTGCTGTAGAAGTAGTCAAAAGGTAGCTTTGAAAACCATGTATAGCATGATCTTTTGGGGTCTAGTGATCTGATTAAATACAAGAAAGGCGGGGTTATGAACACAGAAATAACAGTCAATACAGAGCTGAATGAAGAACAACTTTCATTGGATTTAATTGAAGCGCAATATGCGTTGATGAATACCCGTGATCAGAGTAATGCAAAAAGTTTAGTGATTCTGGTTAGTGGAATCGAGCTTGCGGGCAAGGGCGAAGCAGTGAAGCAACTGCGTGAATGGGTCGATCCACGGTTTTTATATGTCAAAGCAGATACTCCACATTTGTTTAATCTAAAACAACCGTTTTGGCAGCCTTATACTCGATTTGTACCTGCTGAGGGACAAATTATGGTGTGGTTTGGTAACTGGTATGGAGACTTGTTGGCTACGGCCATGCATGCTTCCAAGCCTTTAGACGACACTGTGTTTGACGAATACATCAGCAATATGCGGGCTTTTGAGCAGGACTTAAAAAACAACAATGTAGATGTGTTAAAAGTCTGGTTCGATTTGTCGTGGAAGTCTCTGCAAAAACGTCTAGATGACATGGACCCGAGTGAAGTGCATTGGCATAAGTTACATGGGTTAGACTGGCGTAATAAAAAACAATACGACACTTTGCAAAAACTACGTATGCGCTTCACTGACGACTGGCAAATCATTGATGGTGAAGATGAAGATGTGCGTAATCACAATTTTGCACAAGCCATTTTAACGGCGTTATGTCACTGTCCAGAACACGAGAAAAAGGCGGCATTAAAGTGGCAGCAAGCCGCTGTAGCAGAAAGTTTGACACAGTTTGCCCCTGTGACCGCGGAGGCGGACAGCTATAAAGCAGAGTTAAAGAAACTGACCAAACAAGTGGCTGATGCCATCCGCTGTGATGACCGTAAAGTGGTGATTGCTTTTGAAGGGATGGATGCTGCGGGTAAAGGGGGAGCGATTAAGCGCATTGTGAAAAAGCTCGACCCACGGGAATATGAAATTCATACCATTGGCGCACCTGAAAAATATGAGTTACGTCGTCCATATTTGTGGCGTTTTTGGAGTAAGTTGCAGTCGGATGACATTACCATTTTTGATCGGACGTGGTATGGACGTGTTCTGGTTGAACGAGTCGAGGGTTTCGCAACCGAGGTGGAGTGGCAACGGGCCTATGCGGAAATTAATCGTTTTGAAAAAAATTTGGTGAATAGTCAAACGGTGCTGATAAAGTTTTGGTTGGCGATTGATAAAGATGAGCAAGCGGCGCGTTTTAAAGCCCGTGAAAGTACTCCGCATAAACGCTTTAAAATTACGGAAGAAGATTGGCGCAATCGCGACAAGTGGGATGACTATTTAAAAGCAGCTGCAGATATGTTCGCACATACCGATACGCGCTGTGCCCCTTGGTATATCATTTCTACCAATGATAAGCAGCAGGCACGAATTGAGGTTTTAAGGGCAATTTTAAAACAGCTCAAAGCAGATCGAGAAACCACAGATTAAGTAAGAAACCCAGAGGAAGGTTATTTGGCTTATTCAAGGCTGAGCAGGTTGCGAATGATATTGTCGCGTATGGAAAGAATTTAGGGTTTAAAAAAAATGCCAGTCAGGTTTCTAATGGACTGGCATGACGGTGATTTGACCATCTATATATAGAGAATAATTCAGCTCTAATTATTAACCCAAAGGAATTTGGGTCACTGGCGCTGCAACAGGAACACCTTGTTCAACGGCCTGTTTTAGTTGAATACCTTTAGCCAACTTATACGATTCCTCGACATGGGTTTCTGCAATTTTTTTCATCACAAAGTAGCCCAAACTTGCTGCAATCATCTGTCCACCAAGGGGAATGAATTTGGTGACTTGTTTGGTAATGAATTTGGCTGCCATGTTATTGATGGATTTTTTCACGGCTGTACGTGCGACCACCAGTCCAGAAAATTCCACGCCACGTTTACGCAGTTCTGACCAATGTATTTGCTTGGTTTCTGGGTCGTAAACACTGACTTGCTCAGGGGTTAGGCCAAAGCGGGCATTAATTTCTGGGATTAGTTGTGACAAAATCCCGACATCAATCACCACATCGAGAAAAGGAACAGGAATGACCGCTGCACCTGCGGAAACATAAGCCCGTTTTTTAACCAGTTCTAAACATTCTTCGCGAATTTGTTCTAAATTTAAAGCGGGATCAATTTTTTCTGGAATGTGCTCTAATTTCATCTTTTAAACCCTAAAATATCCTGATTCACATTGATTCTAGTTTTGCTTAAAGTGTCTATTTTAAAGCAAATTTTAAATAGAAATATGTCATCAAAGTGACATAGACAGAACCAGAAGTATAGTCAATAATCTGTGTGCTTTTGTAGATTTTTCATAAGATGGTCATTTGAGGGGAAACATGGCAATACACGTAATACAAAGTCAGCGTATTGATGTTCTGTTGCAAGCCATGCAAAAAACCGTCTTTAAACCGGCCAAAAATGCCTTTCAAGTACTGCAAGCACAGCACTTTATTGTCCCTTCACCTGCGGTTGAGGCTTGGCTAACACAAAAGTTGGCAGAACAGCAGGGCATCAGTGCCAACACACAGTTTCATCATCGTATCCGTGGTTTTCAATGGTCGGCTTATCAGTGGGTTTTGCTCGATCAAAAAGATGAAGTCCGTAAAGCCAATATTCCGCGATTGATTATTAAATGGCGCGTCTTCCAAGCCTTAAAAGAATTTATACAGGCTGAGCTGAATCCTTTAGAGGTTGCTCATCCGTTGTATCCGATCATTCAACGGATCTATGCCAGTGCCGACCGTTTGCAACAAGGCATTGATAAACAGCTCAAAAAACAAAGCATGCTGTATTGGGTGGCGGAGCAGGTTTCACGGCTGTTTAGTTTTTATATGGATTATCGTGGGCATTGCACCAAAGGCTGTCCAGCGCAAAGTTGCCGTTGTCAGACCAATTGGTTACAAGCGTGGGGTAAGAATCAACCGCTTGATTTGGAGCAGATGTTCTTTAAAACCCATCAAGAACTCAGTGCTTTTCAACTCAATCAAGCACATGAGCTAGAGGCTTGGCAACGTTGGCTCTGGCAGGTGGTGTTCCATGCCGACTTTGAACAAATTCAGCGTATTGATACTGCATTCTGGGACTTACTCGATCAAGCAGAGACCCGAGAAGCTGCGCTGAAAAAGTTACCTGCGCAGTTGGTGGTGTTTACTGTTCTAGATTTACCGCCAAAGCAATTGGAGTTTTTGCACCGCTTGGGGCAATACCTTGATATCTTTATTTTTCACTATAACCCATCGCAAGAATACTGGGCGGACAGTGTCGATCCCAACTGGAAAGCGCGTTATGACGCGCGGGTGAAGCAGCGTTTTATTGAAAAAAATCCAAATGCCAATGATGCAGAGATTCAGCAGTTTTTTGATGAGTTTACCCTCAATTTTAATGCAGAAACTCGAGAGTCTCGTCATCCTTTACTGACCCGATTTGGTAAACAGGCACGGGACCATTTCTCTTTACTTTCCAGTCTTTCTTCAGGTGAAGATGGGGTATGGGCCGATATCTTTGTGGATGAATACCCAGAAACTTTACTTGGTAAAATTCAGTCCGATGTCCTGTATTTGGTAGAACCTGAACAGCATCAGTATGTCTTGGCTGAACAAGATGATTCAATTCAGATTCATGTCTGTCATTCCAGCCTCAGACAGCTTGAAGTCCTCAAAGATCAACTGACGCATTGGTTGGCTCAGGGTACGGCTGAAGCACCGCGACGTCCAAGCGATATTTTGGTGTTGACGCCGAGTTTGACTGAGCTAGAGCCGTTTATTCGCAGTGTTTTTGCACCGCCTCCGCATGAGCGTGAGGCTTTGCAAAAGGGTCATCAACTGAGTAAAGACAGTATTTATTTGCCAATTAAGCTGGCAGGTGTGACTCAACTTGATGCTTTAAATGCATGGCGTGCTGTGCTGGGACGGATGGTCTTGGTGCGGGGGCGTTTCAGTATTGAGGACTTTGCCGATTGGCTCAGTTTAAATGCAACGCAGCAACGTTATGGCTTAGACATGAATATGATTGAGCGGATGACTGAGCTGTTGATCAATTCAGGCTTTAAGCGTGGATTGGATGCTGAGCATTTAAAACGTAGTCTGGCCGAAGGGGATGAGGACTATCGTTATAGTCTGAAGTTTGCTTTAGATCGTTTGGCTTTAGGCGTCGCTGTACCAGAACATGTGCTGTTTCATGAGACCTTGAGCTATGCCCAAGTACAGTCGAGTGATTTTGAGCTGATTGGCATTTTGATTGAAATTTATCAGGATTTTAAACACCGTGCCGAGTGGATGATTGCGCATGAAACAGGACAGCGGACGACTGCAGAAACTTGGCTGAATCGTTTGATGGAGGATATTCGCGAGTTTGAAGCTGCGGGTGTCGAGTCTTTGGCTGCAGTGTATAAGATGGTCAAAAAACAAGAACGTATGCTGACTTTGGCAAGTTTCTATGATGAACACGATCATCATGCACTGCGCAGTTTAAGTTTACCTTTGCCTTATGTGTTAGAGGAAATTCAAAAGACCTTAGAAGCGCAATTGGACTATGCCGAACCCACGGGGCAGATCACATTTAGTCAAATTGGTCAGATTCGACCTGTGCCGTATAAGCTGATTGTGATGTTGGGCTTGGACAGTGGCAAGTTTCCTAACCGCAGTGCGCATTTGCCTTTTGACTTGATGGATTTACTGAAGCCACAGCTGGGGGATCGTTCGCGTTTGGAAGACGATCAAGGGGCTTTTCTAGATGCGTTGTTGTTGGCACAAGAGAACGTATGGTTATTTTATAATGGCTTTGATATTAACGATGGTGAAGTCCGTGATCCATCTACAGTGTTGCAAGAACTGATTCAGCATATGGCCTTTATTGTGCAGCCTGACACACAGACCAAGAGTGTCAATGCAACGGTTGATCAGCATGGTGTGACTGTGCCTGCACAGTTGGCATCGCTATATCATGTTCATCCTTTATTGCCTTTTGATCCACGTGGTTTTGAGTCTGAGCACAGTATTCGTTTTCAAGATCAATGGTTTCAGGTCGCGAAACAATTGCAATATGCATCGGGGCAACGTAGCAGTTGGGTCAACACGCCGTATCCAAAATTAGAGCAAGACATTCAAGTTCTTGACAGTCAGCAGTGGATTCAGGACATCACTTTCCCTGCACGGCTGTATCTCAAGACTTTAGGCGTGGAAAATTTAAAACCAGAAGAGATTCCTGCAACGCAAGAACCGTTACTGCTCGATGGTTTAGGACGTTATGCCATTCGCCATTTTTTACAACAACATGAAGCAGAAGCAGATGCCAACCTTCTGATGGATCAACTGCCGATTGGTAAAGTGCAAGATGGGGTCTGGCAAATGAGCGTGCTTGAGCAGCAGCGCTTGCTGACCCGTTTACAACGCTATGCACCTGAGACCACAGCCACGACCCAACAAGTCTGGAAGGTGAATGAACATTTACAGATCAATATTACCTTAGCCAAATACAGTGCTGAAAAATGGGTCAGTCTGGAAGCGTCTAGTGCCAGAGCAAAGCGCCGTGCCAAAGTTTGGTTGGAGTATTTATTGTGGTTGGCTTATGTGAATTTAGGTGAGGGCGGACAGCAATATCAACGCATTGTGGTGTTTAGTGACCGAACCATTTTATGTACTGGTGTGAGTTCAAATCAGGCGCGTGAATGGCTCAAGCCTTGGTTGAAAGCATGGGAGTATGCACAAACTCAGCCCTTGGTTTTACCTGCGGCCTTGCTGTTGAAAATTGCAGAAAAAGATAAAATGCATGAATGGCAACTGAATGATCAGGAACAGATGGTGATTGCGGATATGGATGCCATTTATAAAGTTTGGGAAGAAGATGGTCGCTTTAGTGGTTTTTCAATGACTGAAAATGAAGCCAATAAAGCACACCGCGACTGGCAGTTTATTTTACAAGAGCAGGATGCCAAAGCATTACTTGCCCATGCCTGTGAGCAGTTTTCTTATGAGCTATATCATCCGATTTTTTTGCATCAGCAAAGCCTTGAGGACTAAGTCATGACAGCCCAATCTCAGGCCACTACATCGAACATGTCTTATCAACCCATTGCCGATATGAGCTTTCAGGGCTTGCATTGGATTGAGGCTTCAGCAGGTACAGGCAAGACTTTTACTTTATCCAGTTTAATGGTACGCATTTTTCTCGGAGCCTATTTGCCGAATCAGGTGATTGCAACCACCTTCACCCGTGCTGCCGCCGCGGAGCTGAAAAGTCGCGTTCGAGCACGTTTGATTGAAACCTTACGTTATTTTGAAGGTTGCCAGAGTCTGACCGAGCGAGAAATACAGGTCAAAATATCTGTTGAACAGGATCCACTTTTTATCAAAGTGCTGACAGACTATGCACAGCGGGTTGGTTTCGCTCAAGAGCGTTTGAAGTTAGTGATTGACCAGTTAGATGAGTTATTTGTCGGGACATTGGACAGTTTTAGTCAAAAGCTACTGCGTGAGTTTTCTTTTGAAAGTGGCAAGATTGAGCGTGCGGATATCACCGATGATGCGCAGAGTTATACTCAACAGCTCATTCATGATGTGTTACGCGAGTGGATTCAGGCACAGCCGCAGCCTGTGGTGAATTATTTACTGTTAAAACAAAAATTAAAAACCGAACAGGCTTATGTGCCGATTGTCGAAAATAGTTTGAACTTTGCATCAGCACAGTTTCAACAGGTGGAAAAACCTGCACTTGATTTGACACAATTTGAACAGGCCATTGATCAATTTACTGCGCTGGATGTGACGCAAATTGAAAGCTTGAAGGACTATTATGCCCCTGAGGGGCAGTACCATGCAGTGCTGGGGAAAAAGTGGCGCACCGATGCTTTGATGCAGCGTATTTTATGTCAGGACTTACCTGCTTTTTTGACTGCACTGAAAGAGCAACGGGCTTATGCTTTATTTGCGCCACATTTTGAAAAAACCTTAAAACACCTGACTGACCTTGCGACGAAAAAAGTCTTAAACAAATGTGCTCTAGATGTGTTGGAACAGTTTGAACAGCATTCTGTGTGGCGGCAGGTGCGCAGTTTCTTAGAGGCGTTGGCAGAGCTAGAGCTCAATTTGGATGTGCTGGATGCGTATTTAAAATATTACTTAAGCTCCGAGGTGAAAAAGCGTTTACCGCAAGTGTTGCAGCAAAAGAGTGAAACGACTTTTGCCCAACAAATTCGGACCTTGTCAGAAGCTTTACAGGGCGAGCAGGGCAGGCGCTTTGCCCAGTTTGTACAGGCACGCTATCCACTCATTTTAGTGGATGAGTTTCAAGACACCAACCAAGACCAAGATGACATGCTAGCGCGGATTTGGCGTGATGCACAGCGTTATCATCAAGGCTGTATGATTATGGTCGGTGATCCGAAACAAGCTATTTATGGCTTTCGTGGGGGGGACATGCTGACCTATAACAAGGCACGTTTAGATGTTTTGGCAAAGCAAGGTCGGCAGTATAGTTTGAAATATAATCATCGCTCTGTGCAAAAACTGGTACAGGTGGTGGATGCTTTATTCCAACGCCAACAGGACTTTGGTGAGCAGGTCTATTATCAGCCTGTAGAAGCAGGGACTCGACCCCATCCCGCTTTGGTCGATGCACAGGGTGAAAACCATGTACCGCTGCGTTGGCTGTTACTTGAAGATAAAAAGAATGAAGCTCAACAAGTGGCATGGAAAATCCGTGATTTAATCAACCAAGGCATTCAACAGCAATTGTATGTGGCAGATGATCCGCCACAGTTTATGGGTGCAAATGATATCGCGGTGTTGTCGAAAAACCATGATGGCTTGGACAAAGTTCAGTTTGAACTAGAGCGTTTGGGAATTTTGGTCAACCGTCCGTCTAAACGCAGTGTGTTTGAAAGTCAGGTCGCGAAAGATGTCGGTGCGCTATTGACTGCAATGATGCATCCTTTTGATGAGGCCAAAGTTCGCCGTGCGCTTTTGAGCAGGCTGTTGGCGATTGATTTAAAACAGTTATTGGAACTGGAAAAGCAAGCCAACGGTCTGAGCCAGTTTATGGCGGATTTTGATGATATCCGTGACATGTGGATCAATAAAGGCTTTTTAAGTGCATGGCAGTACGCTTTAAACCTGTTTAATGTGTGGAAAAACTTGGTGGCCTACCAAAGCCGAGACAACGAACGGACTGTGGTCAATCTACGGCATTTGACTGAGTTATTGAGTCAGCATAGTGAGCAGTTTCAAGGCGCGCAGAAACTGTATCATTGGTATCTCAAACAGTTACATTTACCTGCGGAACGTGAGTGGGAGTTGGAACGTAAACTCTCCAATGCCACAGGTGTAGAGTTGATGACCATTCATCAGTCCAAAGGTCTAGAGTTTAAAATTGTGTTCTTGCTGGGTGCTGATAAAGACTTTAAGGAAATGAATAAAACCTTAAACTTTTCAACGCTGGAACAGATCAATCCGAATACAGGTCAGAGCGAGTTACAGCGCATCGTTGCGGTAAATGATGCCAATCTGTTAGATTCCGCCGCGATTGCTCAACACAATGAACGAGCCGAAGCAGAACAGCATCGCTTATGGTACGTTGCACTGACCCGCGCCAGCCATCGCGTATATGCCTTACTGCAAGATCAGGAATATAAATCAAATACGGCATTGGCATTTTGGCGGGGCCAAGCAGGTAATCTGTTTGAGCATCCTGCCAGTGGTGATGAGGTGTTGCTGACTGAAAAGCCGATCCGTATACAGCCAGCGGAGCAGCAAGAGGTGATTCAGTTGCAAGCTTTGGTCTTTCCTGAACAGCGTTTTTATCCACGTTCCAAAACCAGTTTTAGCGCGTTGGCACAGCATTTGAGTCGTAAAGAGGCAATGGATGCCTTGGCGGTTTTGAATGAGAAAGTTGGCAGTGCGGATGATGAGATCAATCATCCTGTACTTGAGGATGTGGAGCTGAGTCAGCCTTTGGTGTGGATTAAACGGCAGTTTCCAATGGGGACGACTGCGGGAACTTTCCTGCACGAAATTTTCGAGCATATTGACTTTCAGGACTCACGTGACTGGGGACTGGAAATTCATCGTCGTTTTAAAAATGATAGCCCCTTATTGTGGCAAGAGTTATTGGGCAAATATCAACAAGAATTTGGGCAGGATGATGAAACTCAATTGGTGCTGTGGATGCAAGAGTGGTTAGCAGATGTGCTCGAAACGCCTTTGCATGCAGGTTTTCAGTTGAAGCAACTCAAAGCCGATGAGCACTTGGCTGAATTTCCTTTTTATTTGTCCTTGTCCGATCATGTGTTGGCGATTAAACGCATACAGGCATTGTTTCAAGAATACGGCATTGATCTGCTCGACTTAAATGAAGCCAACTCTGCTCGTTACCTGACGGGTTCGATTGATTTGGTTTATTTTGATGGTCAGCGTTATCACATTGCCGATTATAAAAGTAATTTTTTAGGGGCAGATCAGCAGAGCTATAGTTATGACGCAATCCAATTGAATATGTCACATGCCAGTTATTGGTTGCAGGCGGGCTTATATTTGGTGGCTTTGCATCGTTATTTAACAGTGAATTTGCTGGACTATGACATTGAAGAACATCTGGGTCAGGCGAGTTATCTCTATTTGAGAGGAATGAATGGGCAGCCCAATCAAGGCGTATTAAGTTGGCATGCTAGCCCAGAGTTTATTTTAAGACTAGATGCCATCTTGGGTTATTTTGCTGAGGATACTTCTACTGAAAATCATGTAGGCAAAACTTCTGAATTAAGTGAAGTTAGTCACCCATAAACAAACAATTAAGCTGTGGATAACTTTGAGGATAACCGTGTGGAAAATGTGTGTAAAGCCACTATTGATCAGGCTGTCGAGATAGATACATGGTTAACGCGTTGGAGTCAGTTTATTCAGCAGTCACCGCTAAGTAAAACAGGCCCCACCGAAGCCCGAAGTGCAGTGATTCAACAGGTCCTTGAAGCCATGCTACGCGGTGAGAGTTGTATCTCGGTTGCAAGTGAAGCCATCACTGTCTTAGATGATCTGATGATAGATGAACAGCAGGCACAGCAACAAAAAGCGCCGTTTGTCTATGATCAGGGGCAATTATATTTGTATCGTTATTGGGCTTTAGAGCAGTCCTTGGCCGAGCAAGTAGCACGGTTAAAACTGCAAAATTTAACGCAAGTGGATCTTTCAGCTTATGCCGATTTACTTGAAGATCCCTATCAAAAACAGGCTTTGGCGATGGTGGCCGAGCAGGCGCTCGCGATCATTACAGGTGGCCCAGGCACAGGGAAAACCTATACCTTGGCGCGGATTATTGCGGTGCTTAAGCAAAGTCTGCCTGATATTCGTATTGCGATGGCTGCACCTACAGGTAAGGCAGCGCAGCGGATGAAAGAAGCGCTGCAAAACTCTTTTCAGGATGAAAAGTTACAAAACCTAGTTACCCCAGATTTGAGGCTTTTAAATCCTGTGACATTGCATCGACTCTTGGGCTTAGGAAACACGCAACAGCCGCGTTTTCATAGCAGACAACCCTTGCCTTATGATGTGATTGTCGTTGATGAAGCCTCCATGTTGGATTTAAATCTGGCACAGATGCTATTTGCAGCCATGCCGAACCAAGCCCGTTTGATTTTATTGGGAGATGCCGATCAGTTGGCTTCGGTCGATGTCGGTTCTGTACTTGCTGATTTACAACACGTTCCTGCTTTGGCTGAGAATAGAGTCAATTTGGTCAATAGTCGCCGTTTCAAATCAGATGCACGGATTGGAAAGTTGGCACAATTTATTCAACAGCAACCGTGTTTTGATTTAAGTAAGCATCCTGCCGAAAAACAGACCGTATTGCACACTTTTCAACAGCAAGTAGTACATGCCACGACTTTGAAAGTGGTTGAGTTGGATCAGGTCAAGGTTGATTGTCTACAATTCGAATTTTTGCCTGAGCAAGCTTTATCTGCAGAGCAGTTACAACATTATTATGATCTGTTGATGCTCGGCTTTCAGGGCTATATCGAAGCTTTAAAGCAATATCAGCAAAATCCTAATGAGTCTCTCGTATCCAAAGTGGTTCAATGTTTTGATGATTATCGAATTCTTGCTGCGATACGTCATGGGCATTTCGGCTTAAAACAGCTGAATTTGCAAATCGAGCAACGTTTATTGGAACAATCAAAACAAATCAAACAAGGCGAATGGTACTTGGGTCGTCCAGTGATGATGACCTATAACGACTATCAACTGGGCTTGTCGAACGGAGACATTGGCCTGTGCTTAGAGCGTATTCAACAAGGTAAGTTACAGTTTGAGGTCTATTTCCCCAGTCTGGATAAATGGGTTATGGCGACACGATTACCCAAAAATATAGAAACAGCTTTTGCGCTGACCATTCACAAATCGCAAGGCTCTGAGTTTACCCATACTGCGGTGGTTTTAGATCAGCAGGCTGAAAAATTACTCAGTAAAGAGTTGATTTATACTGCAATTACACGTGCGAAAAAAGTAGTGAGCGTACTAGCGAATAGTGATGCATTTGTGCACTCAATCGTGACACGAACGACACGGCAGAGTGGTCTATCAAGAAAAATTAACCAACAAATTCAATTGTGAAGTTTTAATAAATAAACAAGGGCTTTGTACGAAATGGCTTACATTGATTCAGGAGATTTGCGCATAGAGCTTTACTGAGGTTTTTGAGAAGATGGCTTCACATAAAGAGCTCAACACGGAATGTTGAGTATAATCGCAAAAAGATAATAATAACGTCAGTAGACAGCGAACTTACAGTGAAGTAAGTGAAAGAGGAAACTTACAGCCGCTAAGCCTTGTAGTTTTGGGAGAGACTACAAGGCTTTTTTATGTCTGCTGGATTGGCAGATTGTGACAAAAATTGTTTATTCATTTATCCAGAGAGATTTGACCCATCATTGCAACTGAGAAAAATATTGTGCGTACTTGTGTGAGTATATGTTTTTTAAAGGAGATAGGGGAAGAGCTTGAAAAGATAGTTTTTTGATCTAATATTTTGTTTTTAATATTTATTTAAATTTATAAGTGGATTTTTCCTCTACATGTTTTGAATAAATATGGATGAATTGAGGATTTTTTGTAAGCAATCGCTTACATAGAGATGCGAAAAATACGACTTCTTTCTCATGTGGTATGTGGCAAAATATGTCACATAAGGACGTGATTGATTAAACATGGAATGTTTAATAAAAAACGCGGAAAAGCGCATAATTATAATGATAAACAAAACAACAAGAACAAAAATAGAAGAAACTACAGCGCAAAAAAGCCCAAGTTCTACTTGGGCTTTTTTTTATATTTAAATGAAATCTTTTTCTGTCTGATCTGTAGCAAACAATAAGCGACGCTGACTCTTTAAAATTTTTGGACAATGCTTTGAGATCTGATAAAGCATTTTTGCTAAAGCGGGTAAGTGAGTCCCGACGACTGATTTGCCTGTCGTTAACAGTGACACGCTAATATCACGCTCTGGGTCGGCCCAGCAAAGAATATTGGAAAAGCCTAAATGTCCAAAGGCTTGTCCCGTCATGGGTCCAAATAACCCAATAGGATTACTGCCTAACATTGGGCCTAAGGCATAACGCATCGGGACTAATAATGTCCGATCTAAACTGACTCCTGATGTAGCCAATGTCGAGCGTAATACAGTTTGGCTACTCATGATTTGTTTGCCTTGGTATTCACCACCACTCAAGAGCATTTCAAAGAAACGACCAGCTTGTTCAGCACTGGTATAAATGTTGCCCGCGGGGCAAATCGTGTCCATAAAACGGCTGTCATTGGTGATATCGACAGCGAGCTGTAGACCACCACCAAGGACGCGACCAAGATAATGATCTGTGCCTAAACTGGGATGTAGACCTGTGGCATAGTTTAAAGCGACATCTGCTCGATACTCAGGTTTTAAACCATAGTTGAAATAATCTAGTCCCATAGGCTTTTCGATATTTTGGGCTAGAAATTCGCGAGCCGTCTGACCTGTGACCCGCTCGATAATTTCTCCTAAAATATAGCCAGCGGTAACTGCATGATAAGCCAAGTGTGTGCCTGAAGCTGAAACAGGTCGTGCGGCATAAAGCTGTTCTAAAATTTGATGTTTATCAAATAGCAGTTCGGGTGTGACTTGACTGTCTATACGAGGAATGCCACCACGATGTGCCAGCAAATGAAAAATGGTAGCACGCTGTTTGCCATTTACCGCATATTCAGGGATATAGTGGCTAATCGGATCCAGTAAATTAAGTTGGCCCTGTTCATTCAACAGATGAATCAACATGGCTGTGACGATTTTAGAGGCAGAAAATAAGCAAACTGGTGTATCGGGTGTGCCAATTTTTGCATCTGCCGCTAAACCATCGGGTGAGTTGCCTTGGGCATAACCGATGCTACGATTTAACAATATTTGTCCCTGACGACGTAAGCAGAGGCTGATAAAAGGGTAGTTTCCTGTTTTATATAGGGACTCTACACTGGCCCAAATGCTTTGAATTTGTACGTCATTCATGCCACCCAAAGTAGCAGAGACCTCATCCTTAGAACGAATCACGTGGTTGAGGTCTTGGGGGAACATAACAGGTATTGGCGGATAAAAATTTCACAAATTTCTCACTATTCTTTGTTTTTTATTTGACTTGAGTCTGCGATTGAAAATTCTCATTGTCACTAGTGTGCATGATTTGTACAAAGCAGTCAGTTGCTGAATTGACTGTGAACTTAAAACATTTTTGCAATATAGCGCCATATCCCTTAAAATATCGAACTTGCTGTAGTGATGCACGGCAGTCAAATTGGTTTTGAAGAATCAATTTGATTTGTATCAAATGTAACTTATAAGCATCTCGGAGAAATCGAATGGCTTTAACAAACGCAGATCGCGCAGAGATCATTGCTAAATTTGCTCGCGCTGAAAACGACACTGGTTCACCAGAGGTTCAAGTAGCTCTTTTAACTGCTCAAATCAATGACTTACAAGGTCACTTCAAAGAGCACAAACACGACCACCATAGCCGTCGCGGTTTAATCCGTATGGTTAACCAACGTCGTAAGCTTCTTGACTACCTTAAAGGTAAAGACGCTACTCGTTACAGCGACTTGATTGCTGCTTTAGGTTTACGTCGTTAATTCGATTAAACTTTTATTTTCGGGCTATCGCATCTTGAATGCTTTATCGCTGAAAAAGAAAGTCTACCTCGCTTTCGCGAGGTAATGGGGAAGGGGCGAATGTTTCGCTCCTTCTTTGTGTCTTAAAATCATGTTTTTAATTTCTGGTGAGGTCGGCTTCTAAGCTTTGTCATTTCCACCGTTACTTGAAAAAAGTAATGTGAATGCCAAACCTTAGGGGTCTCCACTAGATAAATAACTGTTCAAAAGAACTAGGAAAAAACAATACATGTCTATGTTTAATATTATTCGTAAAGAATTCCAATATGGTCAACACACGGTTGTTTTAGAAACAGGTCGTGTTGCTCGTCAAGCAAACACTGTAGTGATCACGATGGGTGGTGTACAGGTTCTTGTTGCAATCGTTGCTCAACCAAAAGCAAAAGCAGGTCAAGACTTCTTCCCATTGACTGTTAACTACCAAGAAAAACAATATGCTGCAGGTCGTATCCCAGGTGGTTATGGCAAGCGTGAAGGTCGTCAGTCTGAAGCTGAAACTTTAATTTCACGTCTTATTGACCGTCCAATCCGTCCATTGTTCCCAGAAGGTTTCTACAACGAAATCCAAGTAACAGCGACTGTTATTTCTTCGGACAAAACCATGGAAGGCGATATCGCTGCAATGTTGGGTGCTTCAGCTGCGATGTCTATTGCTGGTGTTCCATTTGCAGGCCCAATCGCAGGCGCACGTGTTGGTTTAATCAACGGTGAATACATCCTTAACCCAACTTTAGAACAGCTTAAAGAATCTGATCTTGACCTTGTGGTTGCAGGTACTGAAGCTGCTGTATTGATGGTTGAATCTGAAGCGAAAGAGCTTTCTGAAGACCAAATGTTAGGCGCTGTACTTTTCGGTCATGACGAAATGCAAATTGCAATTCAAGCAATTAAAGAGTTTGCTGCAGCTGCGGGCGCAGTTGAATCTACTTGGGTTGCGCCAGTTAAAAACGAAGAACTTCTTGGTAAATTGAAAGAAGCATTCGAAGCGAAAATCTCTGAAGCATACACAATTGCTGTTAAGCAAGACCGTTATGCAGCATTAGATGCGCTTCACGCTGAAGCTGTTGCTCAGTTTGTTCCTGAAGAAGATGAAACTGGTATTGCTACTGAAGTTGACGAATTATTTGAAGACTTAAAATACCGCACAGTACGTGACAACATCTTGTCTGGTAAGCCACGTATTGATGGTCGTGACACGAAAACTGTACGTGCAATTGACGTTCAAGTTGGCGTGTTAGATCGTGCTCACGGTTCTGCATTGTTCACACGTGGTGAAACTCAGGCATTGGTAACCACGACTTTAGGTAATACACGTGATGCGTTGATGGTTGATACCCTTGCAGGAACTAAAACTGACAACTTCATGTTGCACTACAACTTCCCTGCATACTCTGTCGGTGAAACTGGTCGTGAATCTGGTCCTAAGCGTCGTGAAATTGGTCACGGTCGTTTGGCGCGTCGTGGTGTTCAAGCTGTTCTTCCTGCGGCTGACCGCTTCCCGTACGTGATTCGTATTGTATCGGATATTACTGAATCAAACGGTTCATCTTCTATGGCTTCTGTATGTGGTGCTTCATTATCACTCATGGATGCAGGTGTTCCATTGAAAGCACCAGTTGCAGGTATTGCAATGGGCCTAGTCAAAGAAGGCGAGCGCTTCGCAGTTCTTTCTGACATTTTAGGTGATGAAGATCACTTAGGTGACATGGACTTTAAAGTAGCAGGTTCTGCAAACGGTATTACTGCACTTCAGATGGATATCAAGATCGAAGGTATCACTGAAGAGATCATGGAAGTTGCATTGAACCAAGCGTATGCGGGTCGTATGCACATCCTCAATGAAATGAACCAAGTGATTTCACGTGCGCGTCCTGAAATTTCAATGCATGCGCCGACATTCCAAGTCATCAACATCAACCCTGACAAGATTCGTGACGTGATTGGTAAAGGTGGTGCAACCATCCGTGCCATTACAGAAGAAACCAAGGCAGCGATTGATATCGAAGACAATGGTACAGTACGTGTATTTGGTGAAACTAAAGCAGCCGCTTCTGCTGCTGTTGCAAAAATCCAAGCACTGACTGCTGAGATTGAACCAGGTACAATTTACACTGGTAAAGTTATTCGTATCGTTGAATTCGGTGCCTTTGTTAACATTCTTCCAGGTACTGATGGTCTACTTCATATTTCACAAATCTCAAACGAGCGCATTGCGAACGTGGCAGACGTGTTGAAAGAAGGTCAAGAAATTAAGGTACAAGTTGCGGACGTAGACAACCGTGGTCGTATCAAATTGACGATGAAAGACATCGAACAAGTTTAAGTTCTGACAATTCACAGAGTATGTTCTATGTGAGTTGAGTGATATTGAAAAGCCCTGAGCTTTGTCAAATTAAACTTTGGCTTGCTCAGGGCTTTTTTTATGGCATCATGCTGGCTAAGACAGACAATAATAAATGAGATATGCAAAGCTATTATTTCTATCAACATCCTACTGCACAGCATACCTATGTGCAGAAACAACCGATTGCAGAGCAGGAAGCCGAATTTATCTGGGTGGAGTGTAGCCGTGAAGACGTAGTAAATCGCGCTGAACATTGGCAACAAGACATTTACGCGGCAACAGGGATATGGGTAAATGAATACCACCTACGTGATATTTTAAATTTAGAACATCCTTGTGCATTCGACACGTTGGAAGACTATGATTTATTGATCTTCCGAAAGCTGATTACACCTGATGACCAAATCAAGATTGATGCACAGGCTGTTGAAAAGCATGAGCGCGTATTTGGTTTGGCGACGACACCCATTAGTTTTATGCTCACGCCACAAGTTTTGATTACAGTTAGAGAGCAGGGCAATAAAGAAGTTGAAAGTTATATTCAACGGATTGAAACTGTTTTGGGGCGTCCGATTGAAGAACATAATAAGCCACGAAAACTCCCATCGACTCCATTAGATTTAGCACTGCGTTTATTAAACCATATGGTCGATGGTTATTTGGACTTGCGAGTTCCGCTCACGCGGCGGGTCGAGTTCTGGCAGCAGGAGCTTTTGCAAGGGCATCGTCGTTTTACCAGATGGCATCAATTATTGCAGGAAAATATGGCTTTTCAGCAGGTAGAAAATTTGTGTGAAGAACAGATCGAAACTTTGCAGGAATTGCGCGATGAAATTGTGGATAATTATTCGCACTTGAAAGGGAAAAAGCGCAGTGAAAAACAAGACATCATGTTGGTGCGTGTGGACGATTTGACCAGTCATATTGAACGTATTCAAAAGCACACGATTCGTTTGAGAAGTGCGGTACAGGCCGCTATTGATCTGCATTTCTCAGCGATTGCTAATCAAACCAATGAAAACATGCGTATTTTGGCGATTATCACTGCTATTTTTGCACCACTGACCTTGTTGACTGGGGTATATGGAATGAATTTTGAGTTTATTCCTGGGCTGAAGTCACCTACAGGGTTTTGGATTATGCTCGGCATTATGCTTATGACCACCATGACGTTGCTTTATTATTTCTATCGACGGCATTTGGTCGGTCGCGGGGAAAAGAGTGTTATTGATATGCTGGCTCAACAACATGCGGATCAACATATGAACCTGTTTTGGTTTATGGATTATGAGCCGATTAAACAAACCGTGAAAGGCACGATTAAAGATTTAGAGAAAATCACCAAATTAAAATAATTGGGTGATTTTCTGTATCGACAGTTAAAGCGAATGCACTTTAACCTGACGCTCTTGAGGCAAACGCTATCCTTGTTCAATTTATTAGTCGGATATGTGGGCGTTGCAGAGCATTTAAATTTAAGAAGTTTTGAGTTGAGCTCCTTTTAAAATGCGATAAAGCTGATCTTTGATGAACAGTTTTTTGCGTTTGAGGGGCTCAATCTCTCCACGATGAATCCGAACAGGATCTTGTTCGAGTAAACAAATTTCCTTGTCCAGCGCTTCATGGTCATCAAACATTTTAGAAAAATGCGGATTGTCTTCTCTAAGCTGTTGAATCATGTCTCGGTATTCAGGAAACATGTGCTTGGTCTTTTTATTACAAACTTTAAGTTTCATGGTTGCCGTCAAATCCTCTTTTAGCATAAAAAAAAGAAAGAAAGGCATGCGCCAATCTTTCTTTATAGAACTAGTGCTGAGTTGGTTTAACTGGGTCGGTGAGGTGTAAGTGTTTCACTTCACGACGGAGTTTTTGAACCTCATCAATTAAATCCAGCATCATTGCAACAGCAGTAAAGCTGGCATCAAAGTCACGTTGTAAGCGATAGGCTCGCCGTGCACGTGAGACATCATCACCAAAAAACTGGTGAATACGGTTATCGGGTCGGTTAGGCAGAATGTCATATTCCAACAGCTGTAAAACCCACTCAGGACTTTGTCCGCAAGCTTCAGCAAAATGCTTTAAATCAAAGCTATGTTGTTCATCAACAATTTCAGCGTGTCGACATCCGTCTAAAATAATTTCACGATAATGAATAGTCGTCATAATTTTCTCCTTAAGACTGACGCGGCTTGAAGTGAGGAAAGGCTTCAGCAAAGGCTTGGTAAGCCTGTTGCTCTTGCTCACTTTGCGCAGGAGGTTGAACAATATTTAAAATTAAATATAAATGCCCAGCGGTTTTGGCTGGAATCCCCTGATCTTTTAAACGTAGTTGTTGCCCATTTTTCGCGTTTTTAGGAATTTGGATTTGTAGTGTGCGGCCATTTGGCAGGGTGGCAGTTGTGCTCAGTCCTAAAGCGGCTTCCCACGGGCTAATGTTGAATTGGTGATAGACGTCGACCCCTTCAACACGTGTGGTGTCTGTGTCTTTGTAGTAAATTTCGATATAGAGGTCGCCATTTTCACCCCCCTGAATACCCGACTGTCCTTGACCACTTAAACGAATCTGTTGTCCTTCTTTCATGCCTTTGGGAATTTTAACTTCCAGCGTTTTACGCTGAATTTCGGCCTCGCCATAAGCATTTAAAGTAGGGATCTGTAAGGTAATGGTTTGGGTGGTGCCGTGGAAGCCTACATCCAAATCTACATCTAAGCGTGCATGTTGGTCTTCACCTTTATGGGGTGTGCGATTTTGGCGTTGATATTGATAATTTGATCCACCAAAGCCTGATCCAAAACGACCAAATAAGTCTTCAAAGCCCGAAAAATCATGTGCCTGTTGACCACCCTGTGCATTCCGAAAGGCACCCTCAAAGCCACCAAAGCCTGTATTTTGATTAAATTGGTGAGCACCTTGCGGATGGTCAAGCTCAAAGTCGTATTCCGCTTTTTTTGTTTCATCACTCAAGGTGTCATAAGCTACGTTGAGTTCTTGCATACGTGTTTCAGCATCGGCTTCTTTGCTGACATCAGGATGGTACTTACGCGCCAATTTACGGTAGGCTTTTTTAATTTGATCGGCTGTCGCATCTCGCGTTAAACCGAGTATTTCATAATGGTTCTTCGGCATAAGTAAGAATTTATAAATTGATTAAGTTTTAATCATTATTCAGCCTTTTAGTCGATTTCTACAGTAAAGATATGTTCCTTATTGTTTCAAAACATGACAAGAAAAAAGCCCTCAATGAAAGGGGCTTTGATTGATGAGGGATACTTAATATTTGACCCAGATGATGTTGCGTCCACCGCCATTTTCGGTCGAAGTTCCTCGAATCCGTAAGTGCTTACCATTATTACTGAGTCGTGCCTGAGCGTCATAGCGTAAACCTGAGAGCGGGTCGAGCAGTTGACCTTGAATATACGTGTTGCTTTGCGTCTCATCTGCTTTGAGATGGCTTAAAGTCGTCATCCCGATGATCGGCTGGTTTTTATTCACACCATCACATTTTGTGCAATTTTCTATTTTGGTTGCTCCTGGAATTTCACGTGTACTTAGGATGATAGCTCTATAGAGATTATTTTTATCTTTTTGAATTTCAACATCTGCAAGCGAGTAGCCCGTCTTATCATCAATAGTTTTCCATTTTCCAAGCAATGGGTCGGACGCTGCAAAACAGGAGAAAGCCAAGCTACTGGTGAGTGCCAAAAGATAAACAGACCGTTTCATAACAACCAAGCCCCGAGGAAAAATAAATATAAAAAAAGGCATAAAAAAATTATGGTTTTATTTATAACGAAATTTAAATGGAATGACCAGTAAAATATCTATGAATAAGAGTGATGGTTTATGTGAAAAATATGACTTTTATGAAACTTAAGACATAAAAAAGAGCAGCGATGCTACTCTTTTTTATGTCTAGGAGAAAGACTTAGCTTAAGTGCTCACCAAACAAGCCGAGCGCTTCTTCTGCACTAAAGCTGTATTGTGTGTTACAGAACTGACAGTCCATGGTAATGGGGTTCTGATGATCTAGTGTTTCACGTACAGCTTCTACACCAATTTGCTCAAGCGCATGAGCACAACGTTCTTTTGAGCAGGTACAACCGAATTTCAATGCTTCAACTTCGGGTAAACGAACGTCTTCTTCGTTATAAAGACGGTAAAGAATTTCGCTGGTGTCTAACTCAGTCAACTCTTCTGCTTTAAGTGTCTCCGTCAACATGGTCAGACGTGGCCAAAGGTCTTGGTCAACACGTTCTTGTTCTTCTTCACTATTTCGCGGTAACAGTTGAATGAGTAATCCGCCTGAACGCTGAGCTGAGCTGGCTAAGACGATACGTGTTGGAATTTGTGCAGATAGGTCATAATATTGCATTAAGCAACCTGCAAGATTTGGCTTATCTAAAGCCACAATTCCTTGATAGCGTTCACCAAACTCAGGTTCAATATTAATAAACAGCACTGGGCTGACGAGTGTGCTCAACACGGTACTGCTACTTTCAGCGCTGTTAAAACGTGGGTCAGCTTCATAATCCGCCAAAGCACGTACTTCACCGAGGTGATTGCATTCCGCCATAGCCCATTTAAAGCTACCTGACGCCTGAATTTGTAAACTAATACGGCCTTTAATTTTTAGGGTGCTGGCAAGCAATGCCGTGGCACTGAGCATTTCGCCTAACAGTATTTGGATTGCTGGGGCATAATCACGCTGTGCCAAGATGGTTTGTAGGGTTTCTTCAAGATGAACCACTTCACCACGAACAGGACTATCTTCAATATAAAAGCGTTGACGCAAATCAGACATAAATTTCTCCAATATCCTGTCTTAATGGTGACGATATTGTAAAACACAAGTCATTTTACTTCATCCCGTGTCACATCTATTCGGTCATGTTGTAACTCACGCTGTAGGTCAACCCCCACAGGGCTTTGGCGCAATTGGGTATCACTTTCAAACAGATGTTCTAATTCGGCTAAAGCGTTACGATGTGTTTCATACACTTTCTGCTCATCGTTATAAATGCTTTGCTGCTGTGCGAGCAGTTTTTCATCATAATCGCGGAATAATTCGATGCTCTTATAAGCATCAGCTTCAGCAATTCCGAGATTGCGCAGCGCAAAATAAGCCATCCCCAAGGATGATAAATAGGTTTCACGCCAAATATGTTCGACCCCTAGATCACGCAGCAAGTGCACATGATGTCGGTCTCGTGCCCGCACCAGTAAGTTTAGGTCAGGGTAGTTGAGTCGAATATGGCGTGCCACATTCATTGAGTCCTCAATATCATCAATGGCTAACACAAAAACTTTGGCATGTTCGATCCCTGCGGCACGCAGGATATCGGGTTGAGTGGCATCTCCATAGTAGAGTTTACCACCGTAGTTTCTGACAAAATCAACCTTGTCGATATTGCTATCAATGGCTGTAAAAGTCTGGTGTTGTAAGTGCACCAGTCGCGCTACAATTTGTCCAACACGCCCGAAACCCGCAATAATCATTGGGTTGTGTTGATCGGGAATGTCGTCATAGACGGGAGTAGTTTCTTTTTCAAATAGCGGTACCACCCAAGAACTCATTAGCCAGTATAGAATAGGCGTCAGAATCATCGACAAGGTCACGATCAGGTTGATCGGCTCTAAAATGGCCTGTGTAATCACATGTTCATTCATGGCCACATTGAGCACTACAAAAGCAAATTCACCGCCTTGTGCCAAACAGGTTGCCAGCATCAAACTGTTGCGCCATGAAAACTCGAAGTAGCGAGCTATGGCCGTTAATGCCAGCAGTTTGACCAACATCAGCAATAACGCACCGCCAATAATCAGACTTGGGGTTTCCCACAGGAGCGAAACTTGGGTACTCATCCCGACGGTCATGAAAAACAGACCGAGAAGTAGACCTTTAAATGGTGCAATACTGGCTTCCAGTTCATGACGGAATTCAGAGTCAGCAAGTAACACTCCCGTTAAAAATGCGCCCAAGGTGGTACTGATACCTAAGACATCCATCAGCGCGACCACGCCTAAGACAATAAATAAGCCGACTGCGGTAATCAGTTCATGCGCGCCACTTTTGGCCACAAAGCGAAAAAATGGACGCATGAGATAACGACTAAATAAGAATAAGCCTGTAAAGGTAGCAACAATAGCGGCAAAGTAGGCAATGCCATGATGGGTTGAGCTTGTTCCCGCAAGAAGGGGAATAACTGCAATTAGCGGAATTGCAGCAATATCTTGAAAGAGTAAAATGGAAAAGGACTGTTGACCAAACGTGGTGTTGAGTTGTTGTTTTTCACTCAGAAGTTGCAGAACGAAGGCTGTCGAGGAAAGAGCGAGGGCAAAACCAATCACAACACTGGCTGCAATCTGTTGTTGCAAGGCAAAAAAGACGATACAAGCGAGTAGAATTCCGCAGACAGCGACTTGTAAGCTCCCCATCACGAATATGGATTTACGCATTTCCCATAAACGTTGTGGTCGGAGTTCCAGTCCAATAATGAACATCAAGAAAATCACACCGTATTCAGCGAGTTTATGAATATCCTCAGGGTCATGGACGACATTTAAAACACTGGGGCCAAGTAAAATACCTGTAAATAAATAGCCGAGTACGGTGGCAATCCCGAGCCGTTTGGCCAGCGGAACGATCATCAGTGCCGCAGCCAAAAAGAGGGTGATTTGAAGCAGTAGAGACATTGCCCTGTCCTAAATTTTTTTCTTTATGTTTAAAGTTTAAGGGAGAATGCGACTCAGGTCTAAGCCTTATTCACCTACGGTCTTAACTTAACTCTTGTGGGTCAATATCGAGATTTAATTTCATGCCATGCGGCTTGTTGTGCCAGACATTTTGCCACCACTGACGAATATAGAAGTGCATACGTGCACGGTCTTTTGAGAGCAGTACCATATGCGCCTGATAGCGCCCAGCTTTACGTTCCATTGGTGCAGGAATAGGTCCCCAAATATCAATAGTGTTTTCTGAGGCTTGGCGCAGGGCTTGTGCATGCTCTTGTAAAAAACTTTGGTTCAGTTCTTGTTGTTTAGACTCACAGCGCAATAAAGCTGCATAGCGATAAGGTGGCATCCATGCAGCTTTACGCTCTTTCAGTGTTTGCTTGGCAAAGCTACGATAGCCCGATTCCAAAAGGGTATTCAGCAAAGGATGATCTGGACGTAGAGTTTGTAAATAGACCTCACCTTTTTTCTCACCACGTCCAGCGCGTCCCGCAACTTGGATGATGAGCTGTGCGGTACGTTCTGTGGCACGAAAGTCAACACTGAGTAAGCCTGAGTCGATGTCTAAAATCGCCACCAAAGTCACATAAGGAAAGTGATGTCCTTTGGCTAACATCTGTGTGCCGAGTAAAATAATCGGTTCGCTTTTTTGAATTTTATTATAAATCTTTTGCCAACTACCGACTCGACTGGTGGAGTCGCGATCAACCCGAATCACGTCAAAATTGGGAAATAACGCTTGTAGGTTTTCTTCAACTTTTGCGGTACCTAAACCAATCGGTTTCAGTTCATTATGTTGACACTGCGGGCAGTGTTCAGGCATACGGTGGATGGTGCCACAGTGGTGACAGTGGAGATGCTGATAAGGCTGTCGATGTACGGTGAAATTGGCATCACAATGTGGGCATTTTGATTGCCAGCCACAACTCTCGCAGATTAACACGGGCGCATAGCCTCGACGGTTTAAAAAAACCAAGACCTGTTCTTTTTTGTCTAAACGCTTCTGTATTTCATGAATTAGTTGTTGGCTGATACCATTTTGCTTTTGTGCAACTTTCAGATCAATCACATGCATTTTTGGCATGACTGCTGCACCAGCCCGCTGGTTCAGTTCCAAGCGGATCATTTTACTTTGTTCGACCAGTGCATAACTGTCGATACTGGGCGTTGCAGAACCAAGGATAATTGGACAGTTTTCTAAGTGTGCACGGTATAAGGCCACATCACGAGCGTGGTAGCGGAAGCCCTCTTGTTGCTTGAATGATAAGTCGTGCTCTTCATCTAAGATGATCAAACCCAGATGTGGAAGGGGCGTATAGATAGCAGAACGTGTGCCAATCACAATTGAGGCTTTACCTGTTTGTGCGCTTTGCCAAGCTTGCAGGCGCTTAGAATCATTCAAACCTGAATGTAGTAGCACAATGTGACAGTGAAAACGAGATTGAAAACGACTCACTGTTTGTGGGGTGAGACCAATTTCAGGCACTAAAACCAAGACTTGTTTGCCTTGTTTTAAAACCTCTTGCATGACTTGCAAATAGACTTCAGTTTTACCACTACCGGTTAAACCATCGAGTAAGAACGCTTGATAGCTGTTTCGTACTTTTAAAATACGCTGAATGGCATGCTTTTGGTCCTCATTGGGGGTGAGAGGCATTTGTGCCAGTGTCATGGCTTGCGGTTTAAAGTCTTGAGCTTCAAGGATGCACTGGGTGATTTGCTTTTTTTCTAAGGCTTTTAAGGTTGCTGTTTCTACACCAGCCAAATTTAAAATGTTTTCAGAAGTTCCTGTGGGATGCAGTTTTAAAATTTTATAGGCATCTTGTTGTTTTTCAGAACGCTTTAATTTGTCTTCGGCATGGTCATCAATCAGCTTCCACATCCGTGCCAATAGGTTATAAGGCTTACCTTGGCGTAAAAAGCTAGGTAACGCGGCATGTATCACTTCACCAATCGGAAATTGGTAATATTGTGCTGCCCATGTCAATAAACTTAAAACTTTAGCATCTAGAATAGCGCTGTCATCGAGCAACTCAGTTATGGCTTTGAGTTTAAAGCCTAAATCGAGTGGTTTCTCATCAGTGAGTTTCTCAACAATGACACCGACCACATTTTGGCGACCAAATGAGACAGCCACACGTGCACCGACTTCAGCTTGGTGGTATTGTTCAGCCGTTAAACTATAGTCAAAACAGTCATATAGATAAACAGGAACAGCCACACGAATACGGTAGCTCGGTGTGGTGGAAAGTGTATTCTCTGGCATAAAAAGCTCAAAATGTCCTGATGAAATTGTGATTGTGTGATGAATGAGTTGTGTTAGAGTGATGACATAATTTATAACTTAGAATATGAATGATTTTGATGCTGACATGCAACAGCACCAAATAACTAAATGGACAATTAGAAAGCGTAATCATGCCAGCATATCAATTTACCGCACTCGATGCCGCAGGAAAGCAGCAAAAAGGCGTGCTCGAAGGGGATTCAGCGCGTCAAATTCGGCAACAACTTCGTGATAAAGCGCTGATTCCAGTCTCGGTTGATCCTGTTGAA
The DNA here is from genome assembly GCF_008980265.1 of Acinetobacter sp. TUM15064. NCBI lineage: Bacteria > Pseudomonadati > Pseudomonadota > Gammaproteobacteria > Moraxellales > Moraxellaceae > Acinetobacter > Acinetobacter sp. TUM15064. The sequence goes on from NZ_BKFU01000004.1 coordinate 85,663, forward strand.
CAAAAAGATAAGCACAGCAGCAAAACATGGTTTCAAAAACAAATTACCGCTTATGATTTGGCTTTATTGACACGTCAACTTTCTGTCCTTGTCGCTGCGGCCATTCCTTTGGAAGAAGCCATTCGTGCGGTCGGAAAGCAGTCAGAAAAAGCACACGTACAAAACCTGTTGATGTCAGTCCGTTCTAAAGTATTGGAAGGTCATTCATTAGCACAAGGTTTACAGCAGTCGGGGCGTTTTCCAGAGTTGTACATTGCCACGATTGCCGCTGGCGAGCGTTCAGGACATTTGGACTTAATTTTAGATCAGCTGGCAGACTACACTGAAAACCGCTTTGCGATGCAAAAGAAAATCCAAGGCGCGATGATTTACCCGATTATTTTAATGCTGATGTCTTTTGCTATTGTGATGGGACTCATGACTTATGTGGTGCCAGACATTGTCAAAACCTTTGACCAAAGCAAAGATGCCTTACCATGGATTACTGTGGCTTTGATGAAAGCCAGTGATTTTATTCGCGTGGCATGGCCGTTTCTATTGGTGGGCAGTGTACTGGGCATCGGCTTATTATTGCGATTTTTAAGAACCACAGCAGGGCATTATGCCTTTGATCGCTTAACGCTCAAATTGCCATTATTCGGTAAACTTTCGCGTGGTATAAATGCCGCACGCTTTGCCAGCACCTTGTCGATTTTGACCCAGTCAGGTGTGCCCTTGGTGGATGCGTTAAAAATTGGGGCGGCAGTGAGTAATAACTGGGTGATTCGCGATGCGGTCAATCATGCCGCAGAAAAAGTGACCGAAGGTGGAAACCTGGCGACCCAGTTGGAGCGTAGTGGTTATTTCCCACCGATGATGGTACAAATGATTAAAAGTGGTGAAACCTCGGGTGAATTGGATCGGATGTTAGAGCGCGCATCGACCATGCAAGACCGAGAAGTGACAACGCTGATATCGACCTTGCTGGCTTTACTTGAGCCATTGATGTTGGTTTTGATGGCAAGCATTGTCTTGGTGATTGTGATTGCCGTGATGCTACCGATCGTCAACATGAACAATATGATTTAATTTTAAAAATATAAGATGGAAGAGAAAATTCACATGCAATCAAAAATCTATAGACGCCAAGCTTCAGGTTTTACTTTAATTGAAGTTATGGTGGTGATTGTTATTTTAGGTGTGTTGGCAGCCTTAATTGTTCCCAATGTGATGGGACGCGGTGAAAAAGCCAAAGTGGATACCACCGTTATTACGCTTAAAGGGGTTGCTGCGGCATTGGATCAATATAAATTGGACAATGGTAAATATCCTTCGATGCAAGAGGGTGGACTTGACGCTTTGGTGAATAAGCCTGAGTCTGCAAAAAATTGGTTGCCAGGCGGTTATGTGAAAGGTGGATATCCCAAAGACAGTTGGGACAATGACATTCAATATGTTGCACCTGGGAGCGATGGACGACCATTTGATTTATATTCTTTTGGTGCGGATGGACAACAAGGTGGTGAAGAAACCAATGCTGATATTCAATATCAACCTTAATTGAGAATTATTATATATTGGCTTTAATTGAATATATCATTACAGTGCATAGCTTATGCCAATAGACACTGTAATGATAATACATATTAATTTAAAATTAATATCTAAGATTTTGATTTTAAAATATTAAATATAATAATAATGGTTGAGATTTATAATAAGAATTATTCCCATATTTATTGATTACAAATAATGTAAATTATGGATAAAAATAGGCTTTTTATTTATTTAAATCCTTGCATAATGTTCTTAATGGCAACTGATTTGCCTGAGGAGAATAGAATGAAAGCATTAACCTTGTTGGATGACGTTAGCCAATTCCATTGGTCGATGCTCAAATCTGTTCTTTTGATTTTGAGTATGCTTCCTGTTGCTCAAGGTGTTTTAAGTCTTTGGCAATCGACTGAAGGCAGCAGTCAAATTATGGTAGGCTTCTTTGCAATCAGTCTGTTCAGCACATGGGCAGTTTTGAGCTTTTGGTCCGCTTTAAAAGCAACCGTACTCACACTCGATCAAGTACAGATTACAGCATTAGAACAAAAAGTAGTTATGGTTTATCGTTATACCCCGATGCTCTTTTTAGCCGGTATGGTGTCCTATTTGGTCAGTCAAATTTAATACTGACATGCATCGTTGTGATAAAAAGCCGAGCATATACGCTCGGTTTTTTATTGCGTCATGAAGAATGGCAGAAAGATAGGATTGCTTGTCTGTTTCGTCGTATATGATCCTAGTGTTCGCTCTCTATACTGTAAAAAATATAAAGATAGAGTGAAATATGGAACAAATTGATTGGGCAGATTTTTTAAAAGTCGAGCTCCGAGTCGGACGTATTATTCAGGCCGAAGTCTTTGAGCAAGCACGTCAGCCTGCTTATATTTTACATGTCGACTTTGGTCATGAGATTGGCATTAAGAAATCGAGTGCACAGATTACTGAGCGTTATCAACCTGAACTGTTATTGGGTAAATTGGTGGTGGCAGTGGTTAACTTTCCGAAGAAACAAATTGGTCCTATCCAATCTGAGTGCTTAGTGACAGGCTTTCATGATTCAGATGCAGGCGTGGTGCTGTGTGTGCCTGATACAGATGTTCTAGTAGGTACCAAGTTACTGTAGCTGAAAAAGGAAAACCCAAGCGCAGCTTGAGTTTTCCTTGGAAAAGTCTGATCTAATAATAGGAATTATCGACGAGACTTAAACGATACATCGACTTTACGTGGACGATAGATCCAACCCAAGATCAGTAAAAAGACTGAAAAACCTAAAATTGGCCAGTCACTTAAACGGGTATATAGGGTTTGACCTTGCATAGCAGGTAGTTCGCCACGAAGCACGGTTGCCACATCTTGCGGCGCACGCTTTACGATATGTCCCTGATAGTCAATAAATGCCGTCACACCTGTATTGGTGGCACGGATAAACCAGCGCCCATTTTCTTTGGCGCGCATCTGCACCATCTGTAAATGTTGTAAAGGGCCTGCGGTTCCCGTAAACCATGCATCATTGGAAACCGTCACCAAGAAATCACTTTGGCTGGCATTGCGACGCGTCAAGTTCGGATAAGCCACTTCATAGCAAATGGCTGCACCTAAATGTTGCTGATGAATAGACAGCGGTTTTTGCTGTTGCTCGCCACGTGAGAAACCACTCATCGACGGATCATTTTGCATAGCTGGCAAGACCCATTTCAGTAAACCAGATAGCGGAATATATTCACCAAAAGGCACCAAACGTTGCTTTTTATAGAGGCCTTCAGCCTCAGCACCATTGGCCATAATGCTGTTGTAGTATAGGGGGCGACCTGCCGCTTCAGAGCCTGAAATATCCCAATACGGAATACCCGTGACCCACGCCGTGTTGCTTTTCTTGGCTTGCGCAGTCATCGCAGCTAAAAAGGGTTCGATATCACTTTGGAACATCGGAATAGAGGATTCAGGCCAAACAATGAGGTCACGTCCCCATTCTGTTTTAGTCAAATCGGCATAGATTCCGAGTGTTTTCAATTGATATTCAGTGAGCCATTTTAAGTCTTGCGGGATATTGCCCTGAATTAAAGAAACCGATAGTGGTGGCGTATTTTTTGCGGAGACGAACTCAATTTTTGATGCACCCCATGCACCAAGTACCAATAAGGCAGAAGGAATGACCCAGAAGATGCGGCGGTTTAAAACTTCGACCAGTGCACAGGCCAAAACCAAGACCACAAACGACACCCCGAAGATACCAAATAATGGCGCATAACCATCCAGTAAACGTTCGGTAAAGGCATAGCCTGCAAACAGCCAAGGGAAGCCTGTGAAGACCCACGTTTTTGCCCATTCAAAAAGCACCCAAAGTGGGGCGAAGGTCAGTGGTGTTTCAGGGAAAAAACGGCGGTAAATAAAGCTTTGGACAGCCGTGAATAAGCCCATGACCAAGGCCATAATCCCGATCATGCCGACACTTAAGGCACTATTGGTATCGCCATAGACATGAATGGAAGTATAGAGCCAAAAAGCCCCCACGAACCATAGGCCAAAACCATAGGCCCAACCAATGCCAAAGGCCTGCTTTGCACTGCGTTTGCGTAAAGTCGCATAGAGCAGTGCTGGGGATAGAATTGCCAACCACCAATAGTAATACGGAGCCAGTGCAAAACTAAAAATAGCACCAGAAAATAAGGCAATTAAAAGCGGATAAATTAAAGGTAACTGTTTTTGTTGTGAAGTAGGGGTTAACAGTTTGTCAAAGTAAGCTCTCATTTACGAACGGCTCGAATCAGATGAATAGAACGTGCATCTGCTTCTACAATGGTAAATTCCCAATTTCCAAGATCAATCACCTGACCTTGTAAATCACTCACTAAACCAATTTCTTGAAGCAATAAACCGCCCACAGTTTCAACCTCATCATCAGAAAAGTCTGCATCTAAAAGATTGTTAAAGTGTTCGATTGGTGTAAGTGCCTGAACCAGCCAGGTATTTGCCGTGGTTGGGTCATTGTCAGGAATAATATATTCCGCTTCTTCATCAATTTTGTCGTGTTCATCTTCAATTTCACCGACAATTTCTTCCAAAATGTCTTCTAGCGTTACCAAACCTGAGGTTGTACCGTATTCGTCAATCACCACTGCAATATGCGTTTGGGTATTTTTCAACATGCGAAGCACTTGGTCTGAACGTGCACTTTCAGGCACAAATAAAGGCTGGCGCATTAGCGCACGTATATCCACTTTATTGTTTGGTTCAGTCAAGAAAGGCAATAAGTCTTTCGCTAACAAAATGCCAACGACATTGTCAGGTTGATCTGATGAAAAGACAGGGAAACGTGAATGTGCTGACTCAACCAAAGTATGTAAAATGTCGAGTAACTCATCATCTTCTTGTAGGCTGATCATGGATGTACGCGGTGTCATGACCTCGCGGACTTTGGTTGCTGGAAGGTCTAATACGCCTTCTAACATCGCAACAGTGTCGGGTTCTAAAAAACGACGTGAATCTTGAACTAACTTTAACAGTTCATCGCGAGTTTCTGGCGCGGTACCTAACCATTTGCGTAAGCCACGCATTCCCCACGACGGGCCTGATTCCTCGTGCATGATCTTTCCTAAAGACGCTTAATATCTAAAAAACTTAATTTTATCATACCGTAGAAAACACAGTTGTCTATTGTAATTAAGCAAGGATTGAGTGAATGATCAGATCAAATGTTTTGCAATAGCAGACTTGAGCCGTCGAAGGGTGATTGAATTGAAATGTAGAAAGGTGAGTTGTGTTAAAATTGGCAGGTTTTTAAATTTTTGAGTTTGAATATGTCTGATTTGGAACGAAGCCCAAGCATTCAATTAAACACCCGTGGTTTACGTTGTCCTGAACCTGTGATGATGCTGCATCAGGCCATTCGGAAGTCTAAATCGGGAGATGTAGTGGAGGTGTTTGCAACGGACAATTCAACTTCTTGGGATATTCCTAAATTTTGTATGCATCTTGGGCATGAATTGTTATTACAAGAAGAACGTTTAGATGAAAATGGCAATAAGGAATTTCATTATTTGGTTAAAAAAGGTTAGGACATTTGTCTTGGCCTTTTAAAATGAGCTTGAGTAGAGAAAAAGAAATAACGTTCATCCAAGCAAATCAGAATGAAAAAAATAACTGTATTCTTATGGGCTCATATTTTTGCATTATTTTGTTCAATTTCTTGGGCAAAATCTTGTGAAGTTCCTGTAAGAACGATGAATGTTGCAGGTTTAAAAATTGGACAGCATATTCGTGAATTTCAACAGCATCATCCCACTGCAAAAACGTTTATTTTAGGGGGCGATAATTATCAGTTTGAATTTGCACAAGGTGTGGATACACCAATTAAAAAAGCAGGTGTGAGCTGGGTTTAGCATATTCGTTATGACCCACATTCTAAAATGATTGTTTCATACAGTTTAAGTTTTTTAGATGGGCCTCTTGCGACGTATGAAACCGATTTAGATGTTTTTAAAAGTCGAGTCTTAAAAAGATTTCAGGTGGCGCAAAACGGCTGGAAACAAGTTGAAAATAAATATGTCTATGAGTGTGATGATTATCGGATTGAAATTTATCAAGATCATGGAGTTGGGCATACTGCGATAGGGCCAACGGTGATGGTTTTTAGCAGAAAGTCAGATGCCTATCAATTAAAAAAATCCCTTCAGTGCTGAAGGGATTTTTTTAATCTAAAAGAGATCACCTGTGCGGAAATATGCCTCAGCGTAAGCCTTTTCTAACATTACATGTTCGGGTATGAGACACGGTTAGCAAAGTAACCGCTTTGCTGTGTCGCAAGGAATTACATATTCGGGTAATTCGGCCCACCGCCACCCTCAGGAGTCACCCAAGTAATGTTCTGAGACGGATCTTTAATATCACACGTTTTACAGTGCACACAGTTAGCCGCGTTAATTTGGAAACGCTTCGAACCATCATTCTCTTCCATAATTTCATAAACACCAGCAGGGCAGTAGCGCTGAGCTGGCTCGTCCCATTTAGGTAAGTTTACATTTACAGGAATAGAAGCATCAGTCAGTTTCAAGTGTGCTGGCTGATTTTCTTCATGCACCGTATTCGATACAAATACTGAAGATAAACGGTCAAAAGTCAGCTTACCATCTGGTTTTGGATAGTTCGGCTTAAATGTTGCCGCATCTACAGTTTTCAGTGTACTGAAATCAGGCACTAAGTCATGCAATGTAAACGGGACTTTAAACACGTTCTGGTCGATGAAGTTAAATGCACCACCACCGAACGTACCAAATTTGTGCATTGCTGGGCCAAAGTTACGAGAACGATATAACTCTTCTTTTAACCAGCTATTGTTGAACTTGTCTGTATAAGCGGTTAACTCTTTTGCAAAGAAGTCTTCGCCTTCAAGCACACGTGCAATGGCAAGATCACCACCTTTTTCAACGCCTGCTTGAATCGCTTCGAATACTGCTTCGCCGCACAACATGCCAGACTTCATAGCCGTATGAGAGCCTTTAATTTTAGCGAAGTTTAGGAAGCCTGCATCATCACCAATTAAAGAACCACCTGGGAAGCTAAACTTCGGTAGTGAGTTGAAACCGCCTTTCACTACAGCACGTGCGCCATAAGAAATACGCTTACCACCTTCAAGATACTGCTTAATCAGTGGATGCGTTTTCCAGCGTTGCATTTCTGCAAATGGATACATGTGTGGGTTTTCGTAAGATAAGTCCACGATCATACCCAAAGTGACTTGGTTGTTTTCAGCGTGATATAACCACCAACCACCAGAAGAACCTGTTTCAGCTAGAGGCCAACCTGCCCCGTGCATCACCAAACCTGGCTTGTGTTTCGCAGGGTCGATTTCCCATAGTTCTTTGATGCCGATACCATAGTGTTGAGGGTCTGCATCTTTATCGAGATCGAACTTGGCAATCAGGCGCTTACCTAAATGACCACGGCAGCCTTCAGCAAAAATCGTGTATTTGGCATGTAGTTCATAGCCTGGGGTAAAGTTATGTGTTGGTTCACCATCTTTACCAATTCCCATATCACCGGTTTGGATGCCTTTAACCGTACCATCAGCATGATAAAGAATTTCAGATGCAGCAAAACCTGGGAAAATAGAAACTTCTAATTCTTCAGCTTTTTGGCCTAACCAACGCACTACGTTACCAAGTGAAATCACATAGTTGCCATCATTGTGCATGGTTTTAGGAACCATCCAGTGCGGCGCTTCTTGTGACTTTTCAGCAGACATTAAGAAATACGTTTTATCTTCAGTTACTGGAACATTTAAAGGCGCGCCTTCTTCTTTCCAGTTTGGGAACAACTCATTGATCGCACGCGGTTCGAGCACAGCACCTGAAAGGATATGCGCACCAACTTCAGAGCCTTTTTCTACGACACAAACGGACAGATCATTAAGGTTGTTTTCAATTGCAAGTTGACGAATTTTAATCGCAGCAGAAAGGCCAGCAGGGCCTGCGCCTACGATGACTACGTCAAACTCCATCGATTCACGTTCGATGTGTTCCATGTAGGACTCCTCATATGGTTAAAGGTGGCAACCGTTTTGACTCAAAGAACGGTGCTGCCATGAGTGTTCTTAGTTCCCAGACACAAAATTTATCATCGTGTCTTTTATATTGTGAGCTAGTATAGGTTTAAACCGAGTTCTAGCCAATTGGCTGAATCATATTATTTTTCCGTCAGACAGGCATGAATTTTATGGATAAGCAGCACAACTCAGCAAATCCGACGAAAAAAGTAGCTATTGCTGATAATAAAAACTTAACTGATATTGCACAATACATAAAAGATGGACAGTCCGGTCACAAAAAGTCAATCCCTCCTTTAGATCAATGGCACCCAAAGCATTGTGGTGCAATGGATTTGAAGGTTTTGGCCAATGGAGAATGGTGGCACGAAGGTCAATTGATCAAACGCCCAGCCATGATTGAGCTATTTGCAACGGTACTTTGGAAAGAAGAAGATAAGTTTTATCTTAAAACCCCTGTCGAGCAGATTGAAATCGAGGTTGAAGATGAGCCTTTATTTGTCAATCAGGTCGATCAAGTCGAAATTGCAGGAAAAATCTACCTACAACTGACCACGACCACACATGATGTGGTGATTGTTGATGAAGCCCATCCCATTTTTATGCGTGCCTTCCAAGGGGAGCTACGTCCTTATGTGCATGTTCGCTTTGGGATTAATGCATTGATTCAGCGTGCTGCTTTTTTTCATTTGGTGGAAATGGGTGAGCTAAGCGACGATGCAGATGGACAGGCTAAACTGTGCTTACAAAGTGGTGATTTGCTATTGCAATTAGGCACCTGAGGTTTAAGCTTGATTGATCTTTTAACTTTATACTGCAACGAGTCCTCATGAGTGCCATTCAGCCCTTATTTCCCCTGATCAACCCCATGCCAAAAGCGACAGCCGATGCGCCAATCGGGATATTTGATTCGGGAATAGGTGGCTTATCCATCGCTCAAGAAATTGCGAAGCATTTGCCGAATGAACGCTTTATTTATTTTGCCGATACTGCACACGTGCCTTATGGTCCACGTGATGACCAAAATATTCGAGAGCTGTCTGCACATGCTATTGAATGGTTGTACCGCCAAGGCTGTAAAGTTGCCGTTGTAGCATGTAATACCGCTTCAGCCTTTAGTTTGGATTATTTACGTGAACATTATGGCGATAGCTTTCCGATTATTGGCCTTGTTCCTGCCTTGAAGCCTGCAGTACTACAAAGTAAATCTAAAACCGTGGCTGTACTAGCCACTCCTGCGACTTTTCGTGGACAGCTCATCAAAGACGTCGTCGAAAAATTTGCGCAACCTTCGGGCATTAGCGTAATTCCTGTGACTTGTTTAGATTTAGTGCCTTTTGTTGAGAGTGGCGCACAGATGAGTGCGGCATGTTTAGCCATTTTAAAAGATATTTTACAACCCGTTGTCGATCAAGGCGCAGATTACTTAGTTTTAGGCTGTACCCATTACCCTTTTTTGAAAATAGCGATACAATCTATTTTTGGTCAGAAACTGACATTAATTGACTCTGGGCAGGCAGTTGCACGACAAACAGCCCGTATTTTAATCAAAAATGAGTTATTATTTGAACAAAATCATGCTGATGATGTTCGAATCGAATGTTTTGTCAGTGGAAATAACGCAGAAAGTTTAAGACCCATCTTAGAACTTCTGCTTGAACCAGAATTAAATTGGACAATTTCGAATATATCGGATTGATTTTTATAAAAATGAGTCTAGTATTTTGATATATAGTCAAAAAATTGAAACCTAACATGCTTGAGTTAGTCGCTGTATCCATCTAGTTAAAATTGGGGGATGGGATACTGCGAAAAATAATGAGGATAACCGATGCTCGATAAGCGTTATCAAGTTTTTATTACGACCTCTGGAAGTGAAATGCAACCAGAACGGATGATTTTGGCCCAGACTTTAGTAGGTATGGGTTTTTTTTCTTGGGGATTAGAACAACGGACACCACTTTCAACGGCTTTTGCACGCCGTCAGATTGATGACTGTGACTATGTCATTTTGTTGCTTGGAAGCAAGTACGGTGAGCAGTCTGTATCGGGTGTGGGTTATATGCATCTCGAATACATTTATGCAGTGACCAAACAAAAGCCGATTATTGTCTTTATGCATGATGATCCAGATGCGCGTGATCCTAATTTGCATGATGACAAGCCTGAGTTACGTGAAAAATTCAAAGATTTTAGAAAACTACTGCAACAGGAAGTTGATCAGGTTTTTACGTATAGAACGATGCGTGATTTGGAGATGGCTGTTCGTTTGAATATGACCCAGATGTTGGAGCGTTATCCTGTATCGGGCTGGGTTCGTCCACAGAATACCCAAGTATTGCATGACGAGATAGATAAGCTCAAAGCGAAGGTGATGCAGTTAGAAACCGAAGCAGGTAAACGCGAAGTCGATCCATTCCTGACATTGCCGAAAGTAGCTATGCATGAGTTTTTTGTATTTGATTATCGGATGCATGCTTATCAGGATGGAAACTTTAAAGAACTGAAAATTCAAAAGCAGATGACCTGGGCACAGTTACTCTCGGTTCTGGGTTCGACATTTATTCATCCAACGCCTGAAGAGTATTTTTCAAAACGCATGAATGAATATTTAAATGAAACGGGTTTAAATGATGCGCGGCAAGAAATGCCACGTGCGCATGCGGTTGCTCGTTCACAAATTAATATTCGTGCCTTACATAGTATTAAAATGCAAATGCGTCAAAATGATTGGATCATTCAGTCGGGTCGGGATGATCGCCAACGTATGCTTTGGCAGTTGACCCCAAAAGCCAGTAAGCTTTTGGAGAGTAATTTATTGGAAAATGATCGGGCTTTCCAATTTCAGTCTTCGTAGTTATCCATTTAGAAAATGAAAGGAAAACTGTTACAGTAGGGACATTCAAAAACGAGCAACGAGGGCTGAATGTCTACTGCAGCAAAAGCAAAAGTGACTGTTATTTTGGCAAATTTGGGGACGCCAGATGCACCGACGGTTTCCGCAGTGCGTCGCTTTTTAGATCAGTTCTTATCTGATTCGCGTGTGATTGAAATTCCCAAACCGCTTTGGCAGATTATTCTTCGTTTATTTATTTTGCCGTTTCGTCCGAAGCGTGTTGCCCATGCTTATGAAATGGTGTGGGGTAATGACTCGCCAATGCGAGAGATTTTGCTAACCCAAGTTACTGCATTAGAACAGCAACTTCTTGTGGATAATCCCGAATTTGAATTGAATATCGTCCCTGCGATGACCTATGGCAATCCTGGTATTCAGCCTTTGCTTGCTGAGTTGAGTCAAAACCCTCAAGATCATATTGTGCTTTTTCCTTTGTTTCCGCAGTATTCTGCAACATCTAGTGCGCCTTTATATGATGCTTTCGCGAAGTGGATTCCCAAGCAACGCAATTTGCCGGGGTTGAGTATTATTCGCGATTATTATCAGCACCCCTTATACATTCAGGCTTTGGCGCAAAGTGTGCGCGATTTCCGTGCTGAACATGGCGTGACTGAAAAGCTATTAATGTCTTTTCATGGTATTCCACAGCCTTATGCCGATAAAGGCGATCCCTACGCCGACCGTTGCCGCATCACAGGGCAGTTGGTGGCAGAAGAGTTGGGACTGGCAGAGAATGAATGGGCCATCAGTTTCCAATCCCGCTTTGGCAAGCAAGAATGGGTAAAACCATATACCGATGCCTTGCTGACCGAATGGGCAGAGCAAGGAGTGAAGTCAGTACAAATTATGAGCCCTGCGTTTTCAGCGGATTGCTTAGAAACTTTAGAGGAATTGGCGATTCAGAATGCTGAATTGTTTTTGTCTCACGGTGGAGAGCGGTATCAATATATTCCAGCCTTGAACAGCCGCGGAGATCATTTGCAATTGCTCAATACTTTGGTTCAGGCTAATCTTGATGCCTTAAAACAGACATTAGCCAGCAAAACGAATTGAGGTTGACACGCTATGTTGCAAGTTAAAATTGTGCCTGTAACGGCATTTCAGCAGAACTGTTCGATTGTTTGGGACAGTGACAGTAAAGAAGCAATTTTAATTGATGCAGGTGGAGAGCCTGAGAAACTTAAAGCTGAAATCGAAGCGTTGGGTCTGACAGTAAAAGCGCTGTGGTTGACGCATGGACATTTAGATCATGCTGGAGCAGTCGGGGCATTAAAAAAACTGTGGGATGTCCCTGTGATTGGCCCGCATAAAGAAGATGCCTTTTGGTTGGATATGATCCAAGAAGTCTCGCAGCGTTATGGTTTTCCTATTCCTGAAAAAGTGGATGTCACGACTTGGCTTGAAGGCGGGGAAGTTCTTAAACTGGGCAATGAAGAGTTTGAAGTGCGTTTTGCCCCTGGGCATACCCCAGGTCATGTGATGTTTTATAACAAAAACTATGGATTACTGTGGACAGGCGATGTGTTGTTTAAAGGCTCAATAGGTCGTACCGACTTTCCGCGTGGTAATCATCAGCAGTTGATTGACTCTATTCAGCGCGAATGCTTTAGCTTACCTGATGAGACACAGTTTATTTCAGGACATGGCCCAATCAGTACCATCGGCTTTGAAAAACAACATAACCCTTTTGTGGCAGGAAAAGCAGGCTAAGTGTTTCGCTGTCTAGTTGAAAATAAAAAAGTCAGCTGGTGCTGACTTTTTTATTTTCGAAATGGATGATTCAAAATGTGTTGAGTTTCGAGAGCAAACACGATGGAGAATAAGGCGAATAAGAGCCCAACCGAAAGGATCAACAGATCTTGTATATAGATGCCAAACATCAAGCTACTGACCGAAAGTAAAGACGCAATAATGACAATAATTTTACTGAGTAGATTCATCTTTTCCTCCTCCTATAAGGTTTATTTTTATGATTTATTCAAATGTGAGTGAGTAAAAACCTAAGGAGGATTATAGATGAAGAATATTATTTTTGAATAAATATTAATCAATTAAATGGTGAACAATTCTCATCAAAATATGAAAAATATCATGAAATAAGGCAGACTATTCTTCAGAATTATCGGCCTGTGGAGCATCTTGTGTTGGGAGGCGATATTCATCGTTTGCCCATGCGCCTAAGTCAATTAGCTTACAACGCTCTGAACAAAAAGGACGAAAGGCGTTATCTTCCCATTGGCTCATTTCACCACAGCGCGGGCATGGAAACGTATGTGGCATGATGTGCTCCAGATAAAATTTTCGGATTGAAATAGGCAAAAACGTTGGCAGTTGTTAGACTGATGCGGTTTTTTCTTAGTTTGATCTGATTATGCCAATTCGTCAATTTCAAGCCCAGCGTATGCAAGCCCCTCGTGATTTCAAAATGATCAGCCGTGATCCTATTTGTGTGGAAATTGGGGCGGGCAAGGGTAAACATGCCTTATTGTTTACGGCCAATCACCCTGAGAAAAAGCTGATTGCGGTTGAGCGAACCCGTGAAAAGTTTGTGGCGATGCAAAAGCAACATGGCTTAGAAGGCCAGCAGAATTTACAACTGGTTCATGCCGATGCTCTGCCGTGGGTGGTGCATGCTTTGCAGCCACAGCAAGTTGAGCAGTTCTTTATTCTTTATCCGAATCCTGAACCGCATAATCCTGCGCAGCGCTGGTTGAATATGCCGTTTTTTGAGTTCCTGATTTCACGTTTACAAGTGGGTGGACAAATCACTCTAGCCAGCAATATTCCAGAATATATCGAAGAAGCACAGCAACAGTTGATTGAGGTATGGAAATTACCGTTTGTGAAAGAGCGCATTGCGGGTCATTCTGCACGTACGCATTTTGAAATTAAATATTTAGAACGAGGCGAGCTCTGCCAACAGTTGATCATCACCAAACCTGAAGGTTATCGCACACGTTTTGATACGTTTCAGGCTTTGCAAGGTCAGAACCCACAGGCGCAATCTTCGGATCAAGCTGAATAAACCATGCCAAAGCGTATTGCAATTATTGGGGCGGGCCCAGCAGGTTTGATGGCGGCAGAAGTGTTGAGCCAATATGAGGTTCAGGTCGATGTATTTGAACAAAAACCATCAGCTGCACGTAAGTTCCTGATGGCGGGTAAAACAGGACTGAATATCTCTCATGCAGAACCTGTGGAGCAGTTTATCGGTCGTTATGATCAAGCCGAATGGTTGGCGCCTTGGATTCGTGAGTGGGATGCCGCATGGATTCAAGCATGGATGAAAGGTTTAGGCATTGAGTCCTATGTTGGAACGTCTGGGCGTATTTTCCCGATTGAAATGAAAGCTGCGCCTTTACTGCGTGCATGGTTGAAACGCTTGGTTGAGTCAGGCGTCAAGTTTCATTATCGTCATCAATGCCTCAGCCTCAAAGAGCATACGCTTGAAATCAAGTCTTTGATCAGTGATCAAGTACACAGCCAGAGCTATGATGCCATTGTCTTGGCCTGTGGAGCAGTGTCATGGTCTCAGCTCGGTAGTGATGGTGCATGGCAAGATTGGTTGGATGGCGATGAAATTGAACCTTTTCAAGCCAGTAATGCTGGGGTAGAACATGAATGGTCAAGCTACATGCAACCCGTTTTCGGTCAACCCCTGAAACGTATCGCAGCATGGGTGGGTGATACAGAAAAAAGTATGGGCGATATCGTGATCACCCATTACGGTCTAGAAAGTGGTTTGGTCTATAAGCAAGGACGAGCGCTTCGCGCACAGCAGAAGCAACAACAGTCTTTAGTGTTAACGCTTGATTTACTGCCTGATGTCACGGTTCACGAATTGGCTGTACGGTTGAAACCCACGAAAAAACAGTCGTTAAGTAATGTTTGGCGTAAAGCTGGTTTAGATGCAGCCAAGGCAAATTTAGTACGTGAGTTGGTTGCAAAAGAACACTGGAATCACCCTGAACAACTGGCTCAGCAGATTAAGCAACTCCAGATTCCTTTAACTGGTTTTCGTCCGATTGAAGAAGCGATTAGTTGTGCAGGTGGTGTGCGCCGTGAAGTGCTGAGTTTGCAGTTGCAATTAAAATCTAATCCCGCCGTTTTTTTATGTGGGGAAATGTTGGACTGGGATGCACCGACAGGGGGCTACTTACTCACTGCATGTTTTGCAACTGGACGTGCCGCGGGTAATGGGGTTTTGCAGTATTTGAATGTGGCAAAAAAATCGCCATAAGCAATGCAACTGAAAATCAGCTGTGCTAATTTGAATAAAAAATTCAAGGAGCATCATGATGTCAGATCTTCAGCAGTATGTGGGCAGTTGCCTATGCGGTGCAGTAACTTATCAAATTGATGGGCCGATTGGCGATATTGTCCAATGCCATTGTCAAAAATGTCGCAAGGCCAATGGAACCGCCTATGCAACCAATGCACCGATTGCTAAGGCGGATTTCAAACTGACGTCTGGTCAGGATGTTGTGAAAAAATATGCATCGAGTGCAGGCACAGAGCGCTGTTTCTGTGGCAACTGTGGTTCGCCACTGATTAGTATTAAGGCCGACACACCTGACTTTTACCGTTTGCGTATTGGCACTTTAGATACCCCGTTACAACAAAAGCCGACGCTGCATATTTTTGTGGCATCTCAAGCCGAGTGGGACAACATTTGTGATGCATTACCACAATATGCAGAGCGCCCGTAGTTCATTACTTGAATTCAGGGGATCGAGTGATCCCTTTTTTTTGTCACTTAGTAGCCTGTAGCTGTTGTATCTTTTTGCTTAGAGTATTGCGACTGCCAGTGCTCAAGCTGTTCTTGAGCATGAATAAGTTCACCAAGACCTTTCACGTTCTGCTCTGGCGTAGCATTTTTATTCTGGATAATTTTGGCTTGGTTGTCCCAATATTGGTACATCAAAGTTTGAATGTAGCGTCCTTGCTCTGTTTTCAAATCCAGCTCTTTCAGCATATTCAGCGCAGACTGAATGTTGTCTTGTTTACGCGTTTTTGCAAACTCATCTGTCAGTGTACCTGCTTCGCGCATTTTGATGAGCTCATCTTCCATTTCGTCACTCATGCTGCTAAAGCGTTGGTCATAGTCGACCAAGAGCGTAATATCGTGTGGATCATCAGCTGTTTGAGCAAAGTTTTTAACGGGTTCGGAGCTGAGTTCTTGCAGAACTTTATCATCGCTCGAAAGCGTGTCTTGCTCAGCACGTTCATCGGCCTTGTTACAACCTGTCAGGATTAAACTGCCACCTAAAACAAGCGGCAGTAGAACCTGTTTCAATGAAAGGGTATGTGGGTTCATGTCGGTGTCCTATTATTCTGCTATTTTTTGAAAGTGATAGGCATAAGTGATGTAAGGAAAACTGATTTCGTCCTGTGGCTGTTTGCCCGTGTACTGCAGCACAATTTGTTCAAACTGATGTTTTAAATCCTGTTGTTGTTTGAGTGGCATTGCGGCAATAAAACTGGTCGAAAGGAGACGTTTTGACACAACTTGCTCCACTGTACCTGTTTGCTGCTGTGCAAACTGATGCAAGCTTTTAAGCTGAAATAAGGTTTGATGTTCAAAAACTTTTTGCCATAGCCCGCTATGATAACGTGGGGTATCTCCTTCTAAAGGAGCAAGTCGTTCTGCCAGAGCATTGACCCAGTTGACTTGAGTATCGCGTTGATTCCAGACCAAGCCCAAATGCCCTTGCGGTTTTAGGACACGATGGATTTCGTTTAAACTGTCCATGTTGGCAAACCAGTGGAAGGCCTGCGCAGATAAAACTGCATCAATGCTTTGCGAAGGCAGGGGAATATGGTCACTAAAGGCTTGTAAAGTTTCCACCTGTGGATAAGCCAGTTTGAGCTGAGCCAACATTTCGGTGACAGGTTCGATGGCAGTGAGTTGTCCACTATGTGGAATAAGATAAGGCAGAAACTTACCTGTACCCGAGGCAAGATCAATCACATGTGAATCTGTGTTTAAATGCAGTTGCTCGGTGAGCCACGCATGGATCTCTTGTGGATAACTTGGACGCACTTGTTGATAAAGTTCAGCAGCTGCGCTAAACCCGTGTTGTGCCGCAGGATGGAGTAATTGTGTCATATTTTGCGCTTTTTTATCTGCTCTGCATCTATAAAATAACACATTTGGTTCGATGAAATCGCTTATGCTGTATGGAACGAACATGACCTCACTTTATAGGAATGAAATCTCTCAGCATGGACATGGCGAAACAAATTATTTTTGAAGATGAACAGATTCGTGTCATTTTTTTACAGGGTTCATCGGACGAACTTATTTTCTCTTTTGGCGACCTGATTACCCGTGCCAAGGGAACGTCGATCAATGCAGAAAAGTCGCTGGCGAAGTTTGGCTTCAATGTGGTCGGCATTATGCCAAAACAAAAGTCATGGTTTCCAGAGTCTTCGATGGTGGCCATGTTGGACGCGATTCGCGCTTGGATTGCACCCTTTCAAACCCGTATTGCTTATGCAGGGTCAATGGGGGGCTATGCCGCGATTAAATACTCAAAGCTGCTTGGATTTAAGCGTGTGGTGGCCTTGGTGCCGCAGTATTCGATCGACCCTGAACAGGTGACGGATAACCGCTATAACATGTTCTATCAGCCTGAGCTGAACCATGACATGCAGGTACAGCCGAAAGATGTCTCGGCAGAGTGTGAATACATCGTTATTTATGACCCTTACTGCCCTGAAGACCGTGCACACTATGAAAAATTACAAACGGTCGTGCCGAATCTGAAAACCCTGAACTTACCTTTTACAGGGCATGATGCGATTGCCGTTTTAGCCAGTTCAGATTTGCTACATGATTTTCTACGTCATGAGTTTGATGCGCCGTATTTTTATAAAAAAATTCGTGAAGTGAAAAAGAACAGCAAGTTTTATTACCGGAAAGTGATCGAAAACTTGTTGCCACGTCACCGCTTTTCTTTGGGACGCATTCTGAAAAATAATGACCTTGAGTTAGATGGTCAGTTTTTTGATAGCAAACTCAAACAAAGTATTATCCGTGAGTTACTCAGCAATCGACAAGTGAGCCAGACCGATCTACTGAAACTGGGCATTCAGGTCAATTTGCCACAAGAAAGTAGCTGTCAGTTGATGGATAATTTTGGACATGGTTTAGTATTCAATATGATCAGTCAGAAAATTGAAAGCTATGCACCAGATGCCATTGCACTGAATCATAAGTTTCTGCTGCCGATTTTTGCCAAGGGCAATGGGTTAGTACATATTTACTATAACGACATGCGTTATACCATCGTCATGAATGACAGACAGATCATGAAATTGGTACATGAACAAGCTGAATTAAGCGCTGGAATGCATCCATTGTTAATGAAAAAATACAGTGATTATTATCTGATTAGCTATAAGCAGTTTAACTTTAGCTGTGATGAATATGGTGGCTTTGATTTGGTCGAGGATATTCCAGAAACAGCGCAGTTTTTAGTCTCAAGCGATACTGAATCAGATGTGTTTCTATGATGTGCTCATGTGATTTATTCATATAGGGCTTTGGTCTAAAGCCAAGCGCTTGTTTTCCGTCCTATTTGGTTTAATATGAAAGTATTGTTTATATTTTAAACAATACGGATAAAGATCAAATAGGGTGGAAGCAATGCAAAGACATTGGTCGGCTGTATTTATAACATTATTGTTTATTTCAACATCCCAAAGCGTACTGGCACAAAGTTTAGACCCCGCCTATCTGACATTCGGTGGTGGCTTGGTTCTTCTGCTGATCCTGACGTTTTATGTGATTAAACAGATCAGTATTTCTATTCGTATTCATCGTAATAAGCCCGTTAAATAGCGGGCTTTTTTCTGTGTATGGTGGCTGTTTTCAAGTGGTCAAGACCGTGTTTACATTGAAAAGTAGGGCTGAGTTGGTTTAAATAAGCGTTCTATCATTATGCAGAACAACAGGACGTGAGCAATGAAAGCCGTATTTTTAGATTATGCATCCTTAGATAAAAATGATTTGGACTTTCAAGCACTGCATGCTGTTTTTGATGAACTGATCCTCTACCCAAGTACCGATGCTGAGACGCTTGTTGCGCGTGTGCAAGACGCAGATGTGATTATTAGCAACAAAGTGATGGTGAATGCCGACACCTTAAAACAATGCTCTCGGTTAAAGTTGATTTTAATCTCTGCCACAGGCAGCAATAACATTGATTTGCAACAAGCCAAAGCACAAGGTGTTGTGGTGTGTAATTGTCAGGGTTATGGTACGGCAGCAGTGGCACAGCACACTTTAATGTTGATGCTCAATCTTGCAACCTCATGCTTGCAATACGACCGCGCGGTGCAACAGGGCGAATGGAATAAAGCTTCGCAGTTTTGCCTACTGGATTATCCAATTATTGAACTTTCCGGTAAGACCTTGGGCATTTTAGGGTATGGGGAATTGGGGCAGGCAGTGGCTAAACTCGCTGAAGCCTTTGGCATGCGAGTTTTAGTGGGCAATTTGCCAAACCGTCCACATGCTGACTCAACACGAGTGAGCTTTGATGATTTGCTAGCGCAATCAGATTTTATCAGTCTGCATTGTCCATTAACCGATGACACGCTTAACCTGATTGATGCTCAAGCTTTCAAAAAAATGAAAAAAAGTGCCTTTTTAATTAATTGTGCACGGGGTGGAATTGTCAATGAAGCAGCCTTGGCAGACGCGTTAAAACAGGGTGAAATTGCAGGTGCTGCAACTGATGTATTGACCGTTGAGCCACCGAAAGAGGGCAATGTTTTATTGGATGCTCGTTTGCCGAATTTAATCATTACGCCACACAGTGCGTGGGGCAGTGTTGATGCGCGCCAGCGCATGGTGCAGCAGTTGGTGGAAAATGCTCAAGCTTTTCAAGCTGGACAGCCAATCCGTCGGGTGAATTAAAGTAAATGATGACAATGAAGAAGCCTGCCGAATGATGGGCTTCTTCGTTGTAGTTCTTTTTAAGTTTAGCTTTAATCCTATTTTTTAAATATTAGAAATTTAACAATTTTTAATAAATTTAGGATCGAAATATTGTTGCAGGTGAGTCAAAGTACGCTGTGTATCGCTATTTTCAGGATTCATAAGCATAAAATAACTTTGTTGGCGTGCAAACGCTTGAGCCTTTCCCTCTTCAGCATAAAATCCCCCATTGGGATAGGTCCAATGTGTTTCAAATGCTCGTAGAATTTTATTTTGATGAAAGTAAAAACTGCGTTGGCTTTGGAATGATTCACCATAAATTTCGAGTGTCAGCTTACACTGATCTTTAAGTTGATACAGTGAGGCTTCATTCCCTTCAGTTGATTTATATTCTTCATCCTCAATCATTTCAATAGATTGAAGCTTACGTCCCTCAGCCTCATGACTGTACTGTGGCAATATTAGATGCTGTTGTAAAAGATTCAACGTTGCAGCGTGTTGTGGCGTAGGAATTTTAGAATAAGTAAATAACGCTATAAGTACTAAAAATATTCCAATAATGATGCCAATGATTATTTTCATAAAAATTTTTATGATTATGTGGCTTTTATAGGTCGATGCTAGAGCCTAAGCTCAATAACTTCAAAAGTTTTTTTGTTTTTTTAGTCAAAAGCCCATCAACTGATGGGCTTTTTTTTCATTAAAGCTTAGTCACTTTAATTTCTTCTTCTGCTTGAGCAGGTGTAAAGGAAGATGGTGCTTGGGTAATCGTAGGTTCATTCATTGTTTGAGGTGCGACAGGCTGTGGAGATGAGACTGACGGCGCTTGAACCGCAGGAGCATCTACGGGTGCAGATGAGGGTTGACTCAAGCTACCTTGGTAAATGGGAGCGGGTTGATCCGTTTGACCAGTGATCACTTGCTTGGTTTCATGCAACTTTTTATTCACATTTTGGGTAACTTGTTGTCCTGTTTCTTTGGCTTGTTCTGCGGTGTTGTTGGTGATGGTTTTTGCGCTGTCCAAGGCTTTGTGTGCAGAAGGGCGAATTTTTTGGATGCCTTTTTCTGTTGCAGTACCGACTTTTTCCGCCGTGTTAATCACACCTTCTTGAGTTTTATAAGCCCAAACGTGAAAGATGTTGGGGTTTTTACCATAAGGTGTAATAGGCTTTTGTGCTTGCTGAGTAGTGGTTTCTGTTTGTGCCCATACACCTGCTGTTGTCATTAAAAGAGTGCAGAAGAGTGTTGTTTTCATCATGTTCATAGAGCAGTGTACCTCTTGGGCTATCGTGCATAAATCAGCGTTTTAGCATAAAGCCTCTTTGTGTGAATTTCATGTGCTTGGTTGTAAATAAGCGTAGTGTGCAAATGTCTATAGCGAAAAAAGAGCCCAGCATGTGGGCTCTCTCAACTCTGGAGGAGTTTAACTTTTACTGCGCGCCAACGGCAGCATCCGCAGATGAACCGACTTTGGCTTTAGCGACAGGCGTGTCTACTTGGAGCTGAGCTTGCCCATTTAAGTCAGCACGTTTGGGTTGACCACTGACAGCCTGCTTAGTTTCCTGCCATTTTTGTTTGGTCGCTTGTTGGCCTTGTTTCGCTTTATCCGCTATATAGTGACCACTTTTTTTGGTGTTGTGCTCAACAGACTGTTTAACGTCACCAGCCTTATCTTTTACGACAGCAGATTTTTCGGCTGAAAATTCTTTGGTGTCTTGCCATTTTTCTTTGCTGAATGCTTTGGTTTTGTCGACACCTTGTTCAACCGTTTCACCTGTTGCATGCGCGGCATGTTTGACATCATGTTTTAAGTTTTGCAATACGCTTGGCTGCGAGGTTTGAACTTGAACATTGGCCGATGTATTGGCTGTGGTATTTGCAAATAGGGAAGTGGAGGCTAAAAGTGCAGTGGTTAAAGCCGAAGCGGTGAGTGTTTTTGTTAAAACTTTCATCTTTGATTTTCTACCTCTTATGACAGAACCCGATGAGGAGTTCAGAACAGCAGTCATCATAGACAGAAATGAGCTCAAAAATAGCGTTTGATATGAAAGTCGCACAATGCGGCAACAGCGCATGAACACTGGGCTGAAAATTGTGTTGTTCGGTTAATTGATTAAAATTATGTAAATTTATGCGTAGTCGTTGTTTTAAATGTAAAGAATATAGAGACTGATATTGAAGTAAAAAGACACGATGCAATAGATTTTTGAGAGTAGTCATCACTGATGTTGTACCAGTGATGACGATTTGCTTAGTTACATTGCGCTAGGGCTTCTTTTGCAAAGTGATTACGTAGTGCGAGGAAGTTTTTCTGTACTTCTGCATCGTGTAATTCAAATTTGGTTGCTGTGCTTGTACCATCGAGTGCAAAGGTTGCTGAACCACCTGTGATGAGGGTGTAGTCACGGAACGCCCACTGTTCTACGACTTTGCCTGCTTTGAGGTTGCCCGTAAATTCGATGACACATTTGTCTTCAAATTTGGTCAGTTTTGCTTTGTTATTGGTTGTGTCTGGATAGACTTCAATGTCTTGGACTTCTTGTAATACACCCGCTGTCAACTGTGGAATCGTTGGTTGAGATGTACATGCTGTAATAGAAAGGGTAGCAAAAGTAGCGAAAAGTACAGTTTTTAATTTCATAAGGTTCGTTCTTGTTGCGAGTTGTTAAGTTGAGTATAGGGAATTGGGGAGGGGTTGGCTAGAGTGACTTATATCACTAGTCAGTTGGATTTTTTCTGAATAAATAATGTTGTTCTACTTTTATCGAATCAAAGTTGGAGCAAATCATATTTGAATTAAAATTATCAGTTTCAATCCAGAAATCTTGCAATAATTTTATTTTTTCTACTTGGTCATCAGTTAATTCTTCATACCATTTAGGGGAAGCAAAAGTGTTATGTACATATAAGAATATGAGTGTAAAAAGTTTATCTTCAATTTTCTCTGGATCATTAATTATTGAGTTAATTATTTTCTCCCCAAAGTCATGATTTTCATAAAACCAACTTAAAATCAGATAACCACGGTTGTTAAAAGTTAGGCAATTTACAAATAGATTTTTTGATCGGGTATGTGGGTCATCTAAATTTTGAAGTATATTGCCGTCTAAATCAAAATTTGGATTAAAACAACTGCTACTCTGAAATTTAGGATAACCATCAGATAGTTCAAAAATATAATGTTCTAGTAGGTCT
>NZ_BKFU01000005.1:0-106601 GCF_008980265.1 Acinetobacter sp. TUM15064
TGATTAATTGTGGATTTTAAATGGCAAAAAATTACTTATAAATAGATTAAAAAATAGTCATAAAATGATTATTCATATAATAAATGATCTAAAATGAGTCGTCTTTTTTTGAATTTTTAATAAAAAATTCAAAAAATAATTCTATCGCGTATTTTGTTTTAATTAAATTAAAACAGTATCTTATGTATAACATTAGGCTTTTTATTCTAACTTGTAATGTTCATATTTGAATCATTGGTGTATTAAATCTGTGCAACAGTTTATGTAAAGTGAATCTTTAAAAATGGCTACTAATTGGCAAAATGTATCTTGGTGTTTTTAGCGCAATTTTTATAACTAATTAATAAGCATGTATTTTTCCTGCAAAATGTTAAATTAGAATCATAAAAAAATGAGCGTGGCATGATATTCGCTTTATCGCTGTGGTGAATAGATGTCCATGGTTGTTTTTTATTTTTAAAAACTAAAATTTAATTTATAAAACATGGGCTTGTGTTTATTTTTTTTGTTGGTGTGATGTTGGGAGAAAGAACACTGACAAATTGACCATGCTTTGCATGAGATAACATGGCTTAAAAAATATGTGTATAGGTACGGACTTGAATTCAAAAAATTTTAAGGTTGCTGCTTTATCCCTTGTGATAGGTTTCGGTGTTTCCGCTTATGCAAAGTCACCTGCGGATCCAAATAAAATATTAAATATTGCCTATGAAGCCCCCGATGATGGTTTTGATACGGTTAAAACTTATAATTTCTATAGTGGTAGTATTGCCCAAGCCATTTTTGAACCGCTTTTAAAATACGATTATTTGGCGCGTCCTGCTCAATTGGTTCCAAATACCGCAGTGTCGATGCCAAAAATTGAGCAAGAGGGCAAAGTCTATACGTTTAGAATTCAGCCCAAGATTTATTTCAGTGATGACGCGGCATTCAAAGCAAAGCCCCGGGAATTGGTTGCGCAGGATTATATTTATTCCATGATGCGGATTATGGACCCGAAAAATCGCTCGCCGACTTATTCATTTATTGAAGGCAAGATTGTCGGTGGAGATGCTGCTGTTGCCCAAGCCAAGAAAACAGGTCAGTTTAATTATGATGCTACGATTTCTGGCCTAAAGGCGATTGATAAATACACATTGCAGATTACATTAACCCGTCCAGACTATAACTTTCCCTATATCTTGGCTTATGCCACATTTGGCGGAACAGCACGGGAAGTAGTGGAGTTTTATGGGGATCGAATTGCGCAGCATCCAGTGGGGACAGGACCTTATCAGTTGAGTAAATATGTACCGCGGAGTCGTATTGAGCTGGTGGCTAACCCGAAATACCGTGGTTTTATTTGGAACTTTAAACCTACAGGTTCGAGTTGGGACAAGCGTCTGGCCAAAGAGATGCAAGGCAAAAAAATGCCGCAAATTGGTAAAGTCAATGTCAGTATTATTGAAGAAGAGCAGTCACGTTGGCTTGCATTTAAATCGGGACAACTCGACTTTGATAAACTCACGTCCAATGCGGTGCCGCAAGCCTTGAATGGTAAGCAACTCAAACCTGAACTGGTCAAGCAGGGCATTCAGCATTTCCCCAATAAAGACGCTGAAATCACCTACACCATGTTTAATATGCAAGATCCTACAGTTGGTGGTTTTGGGCTTGAAAAAATTGCATTAAGACGCGCGATTAGTTTGGCCTATAACCAAGCAGAAGCCATTAAACAACTGTATAAAGGGCAGGCAGTGAAGTCTGAAATGTTGGTGCCTGAGGGGGTACAAGGTTTTAATCCCAACTATCGCAGCAGCGTGGCTTATAACCCGCTCTTGGCGAATAAATTACTGGATCGTTTCGGTTATAAAAAAGCGGCAGATGGTTATCGCAGCCTACCCAATGGTCAACCTCTAACGCTCAAGTTTATGACCGAAAATAGTTCCAGTTCCGTGATTCAGTCTGAACTGTGGAAGAAAAATTTAGATGCCATTGGTATCCGTGCTGATTTTATCGTGAGTAATTTTGCCGATAACTTAAAAGCTGCGATGCAATGTAAATATATGGTTTGGGGTGGGGCTTGGATTGCGGATTATCCTGAAGGGGAAAACTTTGCCCAACTGCTGTATGGACCCAATTCGGCGCAGGGCAATCTCAGTTGCTACCAATCCAAAGCCTATGATGCACTTTATACACAGGCGATGACCTTGCCACCATCTCAGCGACAACCATTTTATGAAAAACTCAGTCGCCAAATTGAAGCGGATAATCCATGGATTATTCATAACAGTCGCATTCGAAATTGGTTGTTACATCCACAAGTTCAGGGGTTTAAAGCCCATCCGATGATGAATACCAACTGGCAATATCTTGATATTCAGCCCATAAAAAATAATTGAGATATCGAACACAATGAAAAATCTAAATCAGAAATTTAAACGATGGGGGCTGAGCATTCTGGCAGGCAGCATTCTGCTGAGTAGTTCAGTTTCCAGTTTTGCACAAAGTCCTGCCGACCCGAAAAAAGTTTTACGTTATGTTTTTCCTGTAGCTGAAACAGGCTTTGACCCTGCGGGCGTGCATGACTTGTACTCTGCACATGTTAACGGTTCGATTTTTGAAACTTTATTTACTTACGATTATTTGGCCTCACCTGCGAAATTGGTACCACGAACAGCTATGGCTTTACCTGAGGTGAGTGCAGATGGATTGACCTATACCATTCGTTTGCAAAAGGGGATTTATTTTGCTGCTGACCCCGTGTTTAAAGGTAAAAAGCGTGAGCTGACTTCGGCTGATTATGTATATACCTTTAAGCGTTTACTGGATCCGAGCTTGCGTTCACCCAACAGTTGGTTGCTCGATGGGCGAATCTTGGGGATGGAGGCTTTGCTGAAACAAGCACAGAAAACAGGGAAATTCAATTACGACCAACCTATCGCAGGCTTACAAACACCAGACCGTTATAGCTTGGTCATTCGTCTGACCAGCCCTGATCAGAACTTTCCGATGCTGCTTGCGCATCAGCCTGCAGGTGCAGTTGCACGGGAAGTCATCGAAAAATATCGTGACAAAGCGGGTTTTGTGATGGGGCATCCAATAGGCACTGGGCCGTATATGCTCAGCCGTTGGACGCCAGGTTCGCGGATTATTTTAAAGGCGAATCCTGATTTCCGCAGTTTTGTTTGGAACTTTAAAGCCAGTACGCCTGAAGACCAAAAAATCGTCAAAGCTATGCAAGGCAAAAAGATGCCACAAATAGGGGTGATTGATATTCAAGTGATGGAAGAGGGCCAGTCGCGATGGTTGTCATTTATTAAAGATGAAGTAGATTTGTTTGCCCTTGATGGTGAGCTGACAGTTCAGGCCTTACAAGATGGGAAACTAAAACCTGAGTTGGTTAAGAAAGGCGTACAGTTGTCAAGGATCACGGACCCTTCGATTGACTATCATTATTGGAATATGCAAAACCCAGTGGTTGGCGGTTTAAGTAAAGATAAAATTGCCCTGCGCCGTGCTATGGCGATGGCTTTTTCAGCCGATAACTATATCAATATTTTACAAAAAGGTGATGCGCAAAAACTGCAAGCACCGATTCCAAGTGGTGTCATCGGTTACGATCCCAATTATCGAAGTAGCATTCCTTATTCAGTCAAAGCAGCAAATTTATTGTTAGATCGTTATCACTATAAAGTCGCTGTTGATGGTTGGCGTACTCAGCCGAATGGCAAACCTTTGGTGATTGAGATGACACTTTCGGGCAATAATTTACGCAGTCAACAACAGGCCGAGTTTTGGAAAAAAACTTTAGATAGCATCAAAATCAAAATGACCACCAAGTCTCTGCCTTTTGCTGAAGCTTTGAAATTAGAAAAACAGTGTAAAACCATGTTTAAGGCATCAGCATGGATTGCAGACTATCCTGATGCAGATAACTTTATGCAGTTGTTTTATGGCAAGAACATCAAAATCACCAACAATGGCTGCGCCAAAATTCCTGAATATGACCGCCTATATGAACAAGCTCAGAAGATGACACCGAGTCCAGAGCGCGATGCGATCTACGCCAAAATGTCACGCCTGCTGGAAGTGTATATGCCTGTACAGGTGATTGGCGCGCGTTACCGAAATATCTTGGCACAACCGCGTGTGATTGGTTTTAAAAAGCATCCCATACTGCCCGCAGAGTGGATGTATATCGATATTGATTTGAAGAAATAGAAATTAAACAAAACTGGAGTCATGATGAAAAAGCAAAATTTTAAATTCACCGCATTGTGCATGTTGGGCCTAGGGATGAGTCAGATGGCTTTGGCGGAAACAGCACAGCGCCAAACATTACCCAGCTTTCAAGCTAAAGACATCCCTGCACTGTGTAATGCCAAAATTGCGGATGTGAAAAAGCAACTTAAAACGTTTGAAAATAAGCCCCTTAAAAATGAAACGGCAGCAGCGCCTGTATTGGCTGAATGGGATCGTATTTTCGCATCATTTGAAGATTTTTACGGCCCGATTGGTCTGTATAGCAATGTTGACCCTGATGAAGCACTGCGTAAAGCAGCTGAAGATTGTGAAATTAAAATTAGCCAATTCCAAACTGATGTGTATCAGAATCCAAAGCTATATCAACAAATTAAAAAAGTTAAAATTGCTGATCCAATTGAAGCCAAGTTCCGTGAAGATATTTTGGAAGGTTTTGAAAAAACAGGGATACAGCTTTCAGCAGATAAACAAGCACGCTTAAAAGCGATTTTTGATGAACTGGCAAAAATTGAACAAGAGTATGCACGTAATGTACGTGATAATCCTGAAAAACTCGAATTTACCCCTGATGAGCTAAAAGGCCTGCCACAAAGTTATATCGACGGCTTAAAGAAAAATGACAAGGGTAATTATTTACTCGGGTTTGAGTATCCAGATTATCGTCCTTTTATGGAGTTGGCAGATAACGATGACGCACGTAAGCGTTATCAAATTGCATTTACCCGACGTGGCGGTGAGAAAAATCTAGCGCTGCTGAAGCAAGCCATGGACTTACGTTATGAGCTAGCACAACTGTTTGGTAAGTCCAGTTATGCCGAGTGGGTACTACAAAGTCGGATGGCGAAAAACCCTGAAACCGTGAATAAATTCTTGGCAGAGGTACATGCTACCGTGGCGCCCCTAGAGAAAAAGGAAGTTCAGACTTTACGTGAGTTTAAAGCACAAAGTCTAAATATCCCTGTTGAGCAAGCCAGTATTGAGCGTTGGAGCGAAGCATATTGGAGTGAAAAATTACGCAAAGCCAAGTATCAGGTCGACCAAGAGCAGCTACGTCAGTATTTCCCAACTCAAGCTTCTCAAGATTGGCTGTTTGCGATTTCTGAAAACTTGTATGGCATCAAGTTTAAGCCTGCCAAAGTTGAGGTTTGGCAAGATGAAGTGGAATATTACGATGTGACCGATGCCAAGACTGGGCAACTGCTCGGTGGCTTATATATGGATAAATTTCCACGTAAAGGTAAATATGGACATGCTGCTGTGTGGGGTGTTTATGGTGGTAGTAGCTTAACTGGACGCAAACCGATTTCAGCACTGGTCACTAATTTTAACCGCAATGGTTTAAATAGCGATGAGTTAGAAACTTTTGTACATGAGTTTGGTCATGCGTTGCATGGCATTTTATCCAACACACGTTTTTCATCTCAGTCAGGAACTTCGGTTGAGCGAGACTTTGTCGAAGCACCTTCACAAATGTATGAGGAATGGGCACGACGCAAAGAGACTTTGTCCAAGGTGGCAGATTATTGTAAACCTGACTGCCCACGCGTGGATGATGCATTGATTACTAAGCTCAATGCCGTGCATAGCTATGGACGCGGTTTACATTATGCACGTCAGACTTTGTATGCACAGTATGATATGGCATTACATGGTCGTGATGCGCTAGACGTTCAGCCCTTAAAGGTTTGGGAAAAAATGGAAGGCGAAACGGCTTTGGGTTATGTTCCGACCACTGAGTTTCCGGGGCAGTTTGGTCACATCATGGGCGGTTATCAAGTGGGGTACTACGGCTATATGTGGTCAGAGGTGATGGCGTTGGACATGCTTTCAGCCTTTGGTGATAACTTAAATAACCCTGAAGTGGGGCAGCACTATCGTCAAACGATTTTGTCACAAGGTGGTCAAAAACCTGCCAAAGCATTGGTCAAAGACTTTTTGGGTCGTGAGCCTGATAACAAAGCCTTTTTCGATGAAATTACCGGTCAACGGGTGAAATAAGGGGCATTTTTATGCTGGCATATATTATTCGCCGAATTTGGCAAATGATCCCGACCATGCTTGGGGTGGTGTTGCTGATTTTCTTCTTGTTTAACTGGGTCGGTGGTGACCCTGCCTATATTTTGGCAGGGAAAATGTCGAACCCTGAACAGATTGAAAATATCCGACAGCAGCTTGGGGTCGATCAGCCCTATTATGTGCAACTGTGGATTTTCATTAAGCAGATTTTGACTTTTGATTATGGGCTGAGTTGGAGTACAGGGGAGTCAGTATCGCAAATCATTACGACACGACTCGGGCCTTCGCTGACTTTGCTCATTCCACTGACGATTTTACAGACCATCATTTCTATTGTGTTGGCTTTGGCGGTAGCAGCGGTGCGCGGCAGTTTAACAGATCGTATGGTGATGATGCTGTGTACGATTGGCATGTCGATCAGTATCTTGGTGTATATCATTGTTTTCCAGTATGTCTTTGCCTATCAGTTGAGCTGGTTTCCAGTCCAAGGCTGGAGTGATAGCTTTGGCGAAAACCTGTTTAAATATGCTTTATTGCCTATTCTGATCATGTTGGTGGTCAGTATTGCCCCGACTTTAAGACTGTATCGTAGTTTTGTTTTGGATGAGGTTAATCAAGACTATGTTCGTACTGCACGTGCCAAAGGGATTGGTGAACGGCGCATTTTAGGTGTGCATGTGCTACGTAATGCCTCAATTCCAATTATTACAGACGTGATGGCAAGTTTGCCTGCTTTGCTGATTGGTGCATTTTTGATTGAGCGTTTCTTTGGTATTCCGGGCATTGGTCGTGAAGTCATTATTGCGGTAGAGCGTAGTGATTTTCCTGTGATTAAAGCCATTACTGTGTACGTTGCCCTCGCAACGATGTTTTTCAACTTGATTGCCGATTTGATTTATAAATGGGTCGATCCTCGCGTACAGTTGAAGTAGGTGAATTATGCTCAGTGTTCTCACTAAAAGAAAACCAGATACTGCTGAACCTGCAACAGCGTCTACAGGGCTATGGCAACTCGCTATGCGCCGATTAAAACGCGATCGCATCGCCATGTTTTCACTTCTGATCGTGTTGTTTTATTTGGTGCTTTTAATTTTGTCATCGACTGGCTTAATTGCAAAAGACTGGAATAAAGAAGTCGCTGTGAGTTATGCACCGCCTACATTTATCGGGGCGGTTGTAGTGCCACTCCCGCAAAGCGAAGTACAAAAAGTCGAAGCGGCTGTGCCTGAAAACCCTGTTGATCCTTTGAAAGATGTGATTCGTGAGCTCAATGCAGAAATTGCTGCTGAACAGGGTGTAGGTGGTGCTATTGATTACTATGGGGTTGTTGATCCTTTAGCCGAAGACATGAAAGCGATTGACCAAGCCTTAGATGGGCATTTGTTGGATCAGCAAGCGGAACTCAAGCCAAGCTTGGTTTTAGGTGCCGACAAATGGGGACAGAGTGTTTTATTGAAAACCATTAAAGGTGCAGAAACATCAATTATTGTTGGCTTGGTCGCCGCTTTTCTTGCTGTCGTGATTGGTACCGTTCTAGGTGCCATTTCGGGCTATTTTGGTGGCTGGGTCGATGATGTCTTGAACTGGTTTTATAACATTTTTACCTCGATTCCTTATTTGCTCTTGGTGCTAGCGATTGCCGCAGTACTACAACAAAAAGGCATTTTATCCATTGTTTTGATTTTGGGTTTAACGGGGTGGACGGGGGTATATCGTTTAATTCGTGCTGAATATATGAAGCATACTTCGCGGGAATATGTGCTGGCGGCAAAGGCAATTGGGGTGAGTCATAGCCGACGTATCTTTGTGCATATATTTCCCAATGTCAGTCATATTGCACTGGTTCAAATGTCAATTTTAGTGGTGGCCTTTATTAAGTCAGAAGTGATTTTGAGCTTCCTTGGTTTTGGTGTCCCAGTTGGTGTGGTGTCATGGGGCAGTATGTTGAATGAAGCGCAAAGTGAGCTGATTTTAGGCAAGTGGTGGCAGTTAGCGGCTGCTTCTGTAGCAATGGCGGTTCTGGTCACTGCATTTTCAATGTTTACCGATGCATTGCGTGATGCATTAGACCCAAAACTGAAATAGGAGCATGAGAATGTCTGAACTCAATGATATGACAGCGCCAGCCTTACTTCAGGTGGAAAACTTGCGTGTCAGCTTTAAAAATGAAGAAAAGCAGTACATTGAAACGGTCAAAGGCATCAGTTTTAGTATTCCAGTGAATACTACTGTGGCTTTGGTTGGGGAGTCAGGGAGTGGGAAGTCGGTGACATCGCTAGCCACCATGGGGCTGTTACCTACAGAAAGCAGTCAAATTGCTTTGGACAGTAAAATTCTGTTTGAGGGGCAAAACCTACTTGATTTACCACGCCGTGAAATGCGGAAAAAGTGTGGTAAAGATATTGCCATGATTTTTCAGGAACCGATGTCATCCTTAAATCCAGTGTTTACGGTGGGTTCACAAATAGCCGAAATTTTGCAGTTACATTTGGGCATGAGTCGTAAGCAAGCACGTGCACGTGCTTTAGAACTCTTGATAGAAGTTGGAATTCCATCTCCTGAAACCAAGATTGATGCTTATCCGGGACAGTTGTCAGGTGGACAGCAGCAGCGCGTCATGATTGCCATGGCGATTGCCTGTAAACCCAAACTCTTGATTGCCGATGAACCGACGACAGCGTTGGATGTCACTATTCAAAAGCAAATTTTGGAGTTGCTGGAGTCTTTACGGAAGAAGCACCACATGTCAATGCTGTTTATTACCCATGATTTGGCTTTGGTTGGGGAAATTGCAGATCAGGTAATCGTGATGCGGCATGGGCAAATTCGTGAACAAGGCTGGGTGAAAGATGTGCTTGAACACCCTCAAGATATCTATACTAAAGCGTTGTTGCACTGTCGCCCACAGCTATCTAAACGACCAATGCGTTTACCGATGATCAGTGACTTTATGCAGCAAAAGGGTGATGACTATATTGAAACGCATACTTTAGATGTTGATCAGTTACAACAAAGAACACGAGGTTTAACAGGCCAAGAAGAGATCATTTTAGATGTACGTGATCTTAAAAAGTCATTCTTTAGTCGAAAAGGATTGTTCGGTAAGGATGAATTTCAAGCGGTCAAAGGTGTTACTTTTCAGTTAGCAAAAGGCAAGACTTTAGGCTTAGTGGGGGAGTCTGGTTCGGGGAAAACCACGATTGGGCTGTTACTCATGCGGTTACAGGAGGCAACGGGTGGTAAAGCTTTGTTTCAAGGACGCGATTTGCTGTCGATGACAGAAAAAGAGTTTGCTCAGTATCAACGCAAGATTCAAATTATTTTCCAAAATCCCTATGCATCACTCAATCCACGCTTTACTGTTGGGCAGATTTTGATGGAACCAATGCAGGTACATGGGATCGGGGCGGATGATATTGAACGCAAACAGATGGCGTTGGATCTGTTGGAGCGCGTGAGCTTACCTGCACAGGCTTTTTATCGTTATCCGCATGAGTTTTCTGGTGGGCAACGTCAGCGTATTGCAATCGCGCGTTGCCTAACTTTAAAACCTGAAATTCTGATTTGTGATGAGTCAGTTTCTGCGTTGGATGTCTCGGTACAAGCCCAAGTATTGAATTTGCTGCAAGACTTACAGGATGAGTTTGGTCTAAGTTATATCTTTATTTCACATGACTTGTCTGTAGTGAAATATATTTCAGATCAAATCATGGTTTTGAATCATGGTGATTTGGTGGAAATAGCCAATTCGGATGATTTGTACCAGTCACCACAGCATGACTATACCAAGCGCTTGCTTAGTGCTATCCCGCAGGGAGTGTAGTGAAGAGGGAGTGGGATAATGAAACGCTCAATAAATTGGGCGTTTTTATGAGGGCTTACATCTTCTTCGCACATCGGAACACAAAGTGATTTTATTGCACCGTAAACACCTATAAAAAGAGCCACTCGAAAGTGGCTCAAATTTTGACTTTAGAAATTAAAATTTCTTAAAGCTTTTATTTCCAAAAGGTTTACGGGGTGCATTTTCATCACGTGTATCACGCTGACCATAGGTACCTTTGTTGCCAAAGTTGTCTGGGCGACTGTCGCGCTGTGCATAGCCTGAGTTTTGACGTGGTTCACGTTGACCATAAGCCGCTTGCGTATTGTCTTGACGGCGCTGGCTGTGGCCATTTGGATTTTCACGGCGATCACGGTTGAAGGCAGGCTTCGCTTGTTGTTGGCCTTCATCTTCATTGTCACGGCGCTGCTGACGTAAGAAACCACCACGACGTGCAGCCATTGGTTTTTCTTGCATACGTTCAGTACGACGTTTTGCCATGCCGTATAAGCCAGTGCCTTGACGTGGTTTTAACTCAACCGCTTTGGTTAAGTTGTCGATGTCGTTTTTGTCCAACTCCATCCAACGACCCGTACGTAATTCACGCGGTAAAATAACCGTGCCATAACGTGTACGGAGTAGACGGCTGACTTTTAAACCTTGCGATTCAAAAATACGACGTACTTCGCGGTTACGACCTTCTTTTACCACCACTTGATACCAACGGTTAATCCCTTCACCGCCAATTTCAGAAAATGACTCAAACTTCGCTGGACCATCATCTAACACCACGCCTTTGAGCATGTTGTTTTTAATTTGCGGAGTCACTTCACCCATAACACGTACAGCATACTCACGTTCAACTTCGTTTGATGGGTGCATCAAGCGGTTTGCCAGCTCGCCATCATTCGTGAACAATAGTAGACCTGTTGAGTTGATATCCAGACGACCTACCATCACCCAGCGATCATTCGCGATTGCAGGTAATTGATCAAATACTGTTGGACGTGACTCAGGGTCATTGCGTGAACAAATTTCGCCCTCTGGTTTATAGTAAATCAGAACACGACGACGAATCTCGTCTTCAATTTGGAACGATACTTTACGACCATCGATGCGAAGCTCATCACCTGGTTCAATACGTTCGCCTACTTGGGCAACTTGGCCGTTGACACTCACACGACCTGCGGCAATGACTTCTTCCATATAACGGCGAGAACCCAAACCGACTCGTGCGAGTACCTTTTGCAACTTTTCACTCATGACAGCATAACCTTAGAAATTATCATCAACAGTTCACCTATTTACGACTTCGGTGCATTCGCATCGAGCGCCATAAAAGCTTCCTTGGCATCCTGCAGGGGAGGCAACTGGCCTAAAGAACTTAAGCCAAATGCATTTAAAAATTGAGGCGTCGTAACTAACAACGCAGGTCTTCCTGGGAGTTCGCGAAAACCAGATTCTTTAATCCAGTTCCAATCAAATAACGTTCGTAACAGTTGACTGTTATTTGAGACTCCTCGAATTTGTTCTATATCCGCTCGAGTGACGGGTTGATGATAAGCAACCACGGCCAACATTTCGAGTAGCGATGGCGAGAGACGAGTTGGTCGCTCGGGCCACGTCTGTGCAACGATTTGACGGTATTTTGCTCGAACTTGAAAACGAAAACCTTGAGCAGTTTCAATTAGTTCGATTGACCGACCATGTTGTAGCATGGCAAGTTGTTGTAAAAACTGGCGTAAATCTTGTTTACTATATTGATTTTGGAACGATTCTTTTAAACGTGCAAGTGATACAGGTGCATCACTTGCAAAAATAATCGCTTCCAGTTGCATCACTACTTCATGTAAGTTGTCTTCATTGGATACAGGAGTCGTTGTGTCTTGCATTATTTTTTCACTCCTTGTATTGAAAGCGGGGCTTCAACGCCAGAACTTACAATTTGAATCCGCTGTTGACGAGTTAATTCTAAAATGGCCATAAACGTCACAACCATACCCATACGACCTTGAATGGGACGCAGTAAAGACTCAAAAACTAAAACTTCACCTGAAGCGACTTTGCTTTCAATAAACGCCATGCGCTCTTCAAGTAAAACAGGTTCTTGTGCAATTTGATGGGTGATGGGCTCAGGTCGGTTAAACACGCAGAATAAGGCATCACGCAGCTGTTGCACATCATGACCATCATTATGATCCAGAGTTTGGCCTAAGCTGACATTGGTTGAGAAGGTATCTCGTTCTAAAATAGGCATTTGCCCCAAGCGCTCAGCCGCCTGTTTAATCCGTAAATACGTTTCTAAGCGATCAATCAGTTCTTGTTTCGGATCTTTTTCGATTTGAATCGCATTTGGAGCTTTGGGTAAAAGCAGGCGTGACTTTAAATCTGCCAATAGTGCAGCCATCACCATATAGTCAGCAGTCAGCTCAATGTTCAGCGACTTCATGGCATCCATATAAGATAGGTATTGCGCGGCAATGGGGGCAATATCTAACTGTAATAAGTCAAAGCCGTTTTTTTGAATCAGGTAAATTAAAAAGTCGAGTGGTCCTTCAAAATGCTCAAGGAGAATTTCAAATGCAGCAGGAGGAATATATAAATCCTCAGGAATGGAGTCATGCCACTCATCCATCACACGGATTTGCGGAAGATCTTCCATAGCATTATGGACGGATTGATTCATTACAGTTATTGGCCACGCGAATTTTCAAAAGCATGTATAGGCTTATTTAACGATCTCGCATCGAATAAAAAGCATGGAAATTGATTCACATTAGTTTAAATGAAAATGACTATTAAATAAATTGCTCGGACGCCCGAAAACAGAAAAAACCATGAAAAATACTAGGGAATAAGTGTCTAAAGTAAAATAAAACGAATGTATTCAATACAATGTATAGATACTGATGGGTCAATTATTCCAACACATTTTGCATTTTATATCACTGCAACAGGCAAACTAAAGCTTATCTTGCCGGACAGCAGTTATATTTTGATCGAGTTGTTCGTATTGTTGTTGCGCAAATTCAATGGTTTTTTCCATACAGATCCGATGGCACAAGTTCTGATACTGAAACAGCTGCGCCAACCGCAATACGACTTTCATGTCCAGAAAAAGACGATAAGCGCTGTTAAATTGATTGGAGTTCTTGCTAGATAGTTGAATCAGAGCCTCAGACTCGGGTGTCCAAGGCCAAATAGCATAAATGAAAGCATTTGGGGCAATTGAGTGAGGATTTAGCACAACATCTGATAACGTCATTATAACTGCCCTCATTTTATAGCGTTCTACCAAGCTAGAAGATCAGACATTACTCAAAAGCACTCACATCGCCTACACCATGGCGAATCACTTCTGGGTGATCCCCTGATAAGTCGACAATACTGGTCGTGCTGAGTGTACCTAGTCCACTGTCTATGAACACATCAATACGCTTTGATAACTGCATTTCGATGTCATAAGGATCATCCATCGGCTCTTGCTGGTCGGGTAAAATTAAGGTGCTGGTGAGTAGCGGTTCGCCTAGTTCTTTGAGGAGCATTTGGCACACTGGGTTACTTGGAATACGCAAACCAATGGTCTTCTTTTTGGGGTGCATCAAACGTTTAGGGACTTCACTGGTCGCAGGCAAAATAAAAGTAGTCACCGCAGGCGTATTGTTTTTTAGTAAACGATACATGGCATTATCCACTTTGGCATAGGTTGCAATATCTGAAAGATCTGCGCAAATAATGGCATATTGGTGCTTTGACCCGAGCCCGCGAATTTGGGCGATACGCTCCATGGCATGTTTATTGCCGATTTGGCAGCCAATGGCATAAGCTGCATCGGTCGGGTAGACGACTACATCGCCTGCACGAATACGTTCAACCGCTTGGCTAATTAAGCGTGGCTGCGGGTTATCAGGATGGACTCTTAAATGCAGCATGTTTTTATCTCCTGATGGTTTTTCCCACATTATGGCGCTTTATTTAAGCCATGTTCAATGACCTAAATGTGAAACATCCCAAATTTAGTCGAGCATTTCTCTTTCAAATTCATTGCTCTGTAACGTTTTTCCAGCACGTGTACACAAACAAATACAGTCTATGAAGTATTTCGCATCACGCGGTAGTTGCGCATCCCCTGAAAAATAGGCCTGTACTTGCGCAAAAACATGATCTTTAAAATGACATCCATCACCGCCTTCACCTGTGAGGTTATCTAAAGACACTCGAAATCTACGACCAAATGCGACGGCAAATAACCACTCAATCGCTTGTGGTTTAATTTCCACTTGTTCAAACAATGCTTGCTGCTCTTGAGTGCGACCATCGGGCGCATACCAATAACCTAAATCGGATAATAGACGACGTTTGTCACCTGCAATGCTCCAGTGGCTAATTTCATGTAATGCACTATTAAAGAAACCATGGGCAAATTGAATACGAGCAGGGGAGCTTTGCTCTGCTGGAAAGTATTCAGGTTCAAAGTCACCTTTGACCAAGTTGACATTCAGGTGGGAAAACCAATGATTAAAGTGTAAAATGAGCCAATCAACTTGTTGTGCTTCTGTCGAAAAATTCTCCCACGTTGAGAGTTGCACTTGGCGGTCTGAAATGTCAGAATTGGCAGTTGAAATTGTGCTCATAAGTGATGAAATACTCACTTCTGTTTGCGGCTGCAACAGATGCATGACTTAAGTTACCCAAATGGTCTGTCTAAATAAGTACAAAATTGTATCTTAATCTTTGACAGAGTACTGATGAATTTGTAGAATTGCCGCCTTAATTATGTCAGCAAATACCTTTCCGGCACAGATTGAGCCGTTTAAATGGGCTGAACAAGGCTTTACATGGTCAGGTACCCTGCCATTGTCTCGCTTTGTTCGTATTGCTCGTGAAGCTGTTGGATCAATTGATGATCAATTGATTAACATAGACTGTAAGCTATCAATGGATGCGTATCATCGCATTGTATGGCTAGATGGTCACGTTGAAACACAAGTCCCAATGGAATGCCAGCGTTGTTTAGACGTGGTTAACATTGAACTGGTTTCAGATTTTCATCTAGCTCTAGTAGATGATGAGTCACTGATAGAGCGCTTGGATGAGGATGCTGATTTCATCGTCTTAGGTGAAAGTGAAGCGACAACCAAAGGTAGCTATGATGCGCCTGCGACTGCTGATTTACTTTCTCTCATAGAAGATGAATTGTTATTGTTGATGCCACTGTCTCCTAAGCATGATGCTTGTGAACATAAGCACCAACCTGCCATTGAAGAGCTTGTTGAAGAAAAGCGGGATAACCCGTTTGATGTTTTGGCAAGTTTGAAGGGTAAACTTAACTAATTTTTGTGTTATACTCTTCCGTATAAGACAACTGAATTTGTTCTGATCCATATTTTTCGATTTGTAAGGAGCCATCATGGCCGTTCAGCAAAACCGTAAAAGTCGCTCTCGCCGTGACATGCGCCGTTCACATGACGCTTTAACCGAGAATGCATTAACTGTAGACCAAGCTACTGGCGAGACTCACCGTCGTCACCACGTATCTAAAGATGGTATCTACCGTGGTCGTCAATTATTCGCTAAAGCATCTGCTGAATAATTGTCGAAGCATTAAGCTTAAAGCTTAGTCGAAAAAAGGGGAGCGTAAAGCTCCCTTTTTTTGTGGGTGAATGTTTACCAACTCTGTTTTTGTTGTATTTGGCAATTACATCGACCTAAATTAAGTGTTAAATTTTCGCTCCATAAACGAGAGCAAAGACAAGAAAGGACTTTTTTATGTCTGCGAAACAACTTGATCAAGTCGCTCAGGCAACAAAAACAGCTTTTGTATTTCCTGGTCAGGGTTCACAAAAGGTAGGTATGTTGGCTGAATTGGCAGAACAATTTGCCAGTGTTGAAGCAACATTTGCAGAAGCCTCTAAAGCAGTTGGATTCGATTTGTGGCACATTGCACAATCTGGTGAAGGTTTAGATCAAACTGAATTTACTCAGCCTGTGTTGTTAACCGCGAGCATTGCATTATGGCGTGTATGGTTAGAACTTGGCGGTGTTGTACCTAAGTATCTAGCAGGTCACTCATTGGGTGAATATAGCGCTTTGGTTGCTGCAGGCAGTTTAAGCCTAGGTGATGCTGTGAAGCTGGTAAACTTACGCGGTAAGCTCATGCAAAGTGCAGTACCTCAAGGTAAGGGTGCAATGGCGGCTATTTTAGGTTTAGACGACGCACAAGTTGTTGCTTTATGCCAACAGGTTTCAGACCAAGCTGAAGGTTCAGTTGAAGCTGCGAATTATAATGCACAAGGTCAAGTGGTCATTGCGGGTGAAAAAGCCGCAGTTGAAGCAGTCATGGCTTTAGCCAAAGAAAATAGTGGCAAAGCGATTGCATTGCCTGTTTCAGTGCCATCGCATTGTTCATTGATGAAGCCTGCTGCAGAGCAGTTCGCACAAGCTTTGGAACAAACTGCCATTGAGCTGCCTAGCATACCTGTAATACAAAATGTGAGCGCGGAAATTGCGATAGATGTCGCTCAAGTACGCCAAGCACTTACAGCTCAGTTATATGAGTCTGTACAGTGGACCAAAACCATGCAGTTTATTCAGGATCAAGGGATCCAATATGTTGCTGAGTGTGGTCCAGGTAATGTCTTGGCAAACTTGGCGAAACGTTTACCAAATATCGAAAAAGCTTTTCCACTTGATAGCAAATCACGTATGGAAGATGCACTCAATGCCATTTTAGTGGCTGAAGGAAAAATTGCATGACACAGGAACGCAAAGTTGCACTCGTGACAGGTGCAAGTCGAGGGATTGGCGCAGCCATCGCTCAGCAACTGATTCAAGACGGTTATTTTGTTGTGGGCACAGCGACATCTGAGGCTGGCGCAGAAAAATTATCTGCAAGCTTTGGTGAGCAGGGTGCGGGTAAAGTACTTGATGTTCGTGACGGTGCTGCGATAGATGCGCTGGTGACAGACATTGAACAAAATTATGGTCCAGTTCTTGCACTTGTCAATAATGCAGGGATTACCAAAGATAATTTGTTACTTCGTATGTCAGAAGATGACTGGGATGATATTTTAAATATTCATTTAAAAGCCGTTTATCGTTTATCTAAACGTGTGCTAAAAGGCATGACCAAAGCACGTTTTGGACGAATTATTAATATTAGTTCTGTGGTTGCGCATTTTGCCAACCCAGGTCAGGCCAACTATTCAGCAGCGAAAGCTGGTATTGAAGCATTTAGCCGTAGCCTTGCAAAAGAAATGGGTAGCCGTCAAATCACTGTAAACTCGGTGGCGCCTGGCTTTATTGCAACAGAAATGACTGATCAATTAAGTGAAGACATCCGTAAAAAAATGAGCGATCAAGTGGCCCTGAACCGTTTAGGTGATCCACAAGATATTGCCAATGCGGTGAGCTTTTTGGCATCAGACAAAGCAAGTTACATTACTGGTACGGTAATGCATGTAAATGGTGGTCTATACATGAGCTAATTGGCTGATGGATAAACTTTCAAAATTTTAAAGATTCAATTAAACTAACGGCATTAAAAACGCCACAAGCAATGAGGAGAATTCCTGTGAGCGATATCGAACAACGCATCAAGCAAGCAGTTGCAGAACAACTTGGTCTTAAGGCTGAAGAAATCAAAAACGAAGCATCTTTCATGGATGACTTAGGTGCTGACTCTTTAGACCTTGTTGAGCTTGTTATGTCTTTCGAAAACGACTTTGACATCACAATCCCAGATGAAGATTCTAACGAAATCACAACTGTACAATCTGCGATTGACTACGTTTCTAAGAAACTAGGTTAATCCATATTGTTTCAGCTTTGCTGAATGGAAAAGCCACCCTTATCGGGTGGCTTTTTTTATGCTATTTAAAAAGTGAAACATTGCATGCAAATAGTTTTGTTTATTTTGGAACTTACAAAGTTTTACTTTAAATGGACTATTCTCTACCAAAGTTGCTGTCTTTTTTCGGTATAAAAAAGAGTGTCTCATTTTTGAGCATTCAATATAACAACACTGATATAACAAGATGGAGCATACACATGGGTCTTTTTGATTTCGTTAAAGGCATTGGTAAAAAAAACACAGCAGCAGCCGAGCCTCAGGTCGCACCAACTACGCCGACAGAGCCATCCGCTCAAGAAATTGCCAACAAGTTATTGGGTCATATCAAAGCATTAGGCTTACCTGTGACGGGACTTTCAGTCAGCTATAATTCCACGACCGATTTGGCAACCATAAAAGGGCAGGTCCAGACCCAAGCCGATAAAGAAAAGATTGTTTTAGCTGTCGGTAATATTGACCATGTGGCTCAAGTGGATGATCAACTGACTGTGGCTAGCCCTGAACCTGAAAGTAAGTTTTACACAGTTAAATCAGGTGATAATCTATCGAAAATTTCCAAAGCATTTTATGGCGATGCCAACCAGTACAATAAAATTTTTGAAGCAAACCGTCCGTTATTGAAAGATGCTGATGATATTTTTCCTGGACAGGTACTACGTATTCCAGCTTAAATTTATTTTTAGCGAAAGAAGGCGCATTAAGCGCCTTTTTTTGTTTAAGAAGAGATGAGGGATTAAATGATTTAGGTTGCCTTTTTCAGCACAGCATGTTGACTCAGCATACCGAGGGTAATTTTTTTTACTTCGTCACGGCTTTGCTGAATATGCGCACTAATTTTTTCAATTGCCAAATCTGTTTGTTGCTGTGAAATATAATTCAGGATGGCTTGATGCTCTGCATAGGTGGCTTTAATTCGATCACTTTTTGAAAAATCGAGGCGACGAATGATACGGATTTTTTCACTAATTTCTTGGTGGATTTTACTCATTTCCGTATTGCCAATGGCACGAACCAATGCACAATGAAAATCTTCATCAATTTGAGCCATCGCTTTTAAACTCGAAAGATACTGTTCAGGTGCAACCATCCAAGTCTTGTGCAACTGTTTCATTTCTTTGAGTTGCTGAGATTCAATACTACATAATTTACGAATTGCATATTGTTCAATCATAATACGCAGCTCGTATAGTTCGTCATAGTATTGCAGGTTCAATGGACGTACAGTCCAGCCACTACGAAATGCAACTTCCACGTAGCCTTCTTGTTGTAGTCGATACAATGCTTGTCGTGCAGGTGTACGGCTGACCTGATAGTTCATGGCGATTTCGGATTCGGTAAAACGTTCACCTGGCATCAATTTAAAGTCAAAAATATCATTTTTAATTTGCTGGTAAACAAGTTCAGACAAATTGTCTGAACCTGAACCCGCACGTGTCATATTGGACATGTGTTATTCCATATAAACTAAAGGTTCGCCGCTATGAACGGTTTGTCCAGCCCGACAAATAATGGCTTTGACAATACCGTCATCTGCTGCATATACAGGTAATTCCATTTTCATAGCTTCAATAATAGCAATGGTTTCACCTTTTTTCACAATCTGACCTTGTTCCACTAATATTTTCCAAATATTGCCAGTCATAGATGCATTGAGAGCTGAATAGGCACTATAGTCTGTTTCATCAGGTGCTTCTGTGATTAGGTGGTCTTGTTGATCAAAGCTTTCCTTCCATAGGTTGACCTCAGTACTAAAGGCCTGTTGTTGCTGTGCTTTAAACGCCGTAATACTGTCCTTTTCATCTTCCAGTAGTTTTAAATAAGCGGCATAGTCAAATTCAGTGTCTTCAATTTGGATCTGTGCTTGACCATTTTCAAAGTCAGCACGCCATTGATCTAGCTCTAACTCTGAAACAGGGAAGTATTTAATTTGGTCGAAGAAATTTAAGAACCATTCTTTGTCGCCAAACTGTTTGTTCTTTTTAAATTTATTCCAAATGGGTAGAGTGCGTCCCACCAATTGGTAACCTCCGGGTGAATCCATACCGTAGATACACATATACATCCCGCCAATACCCACGGTGCCTTCGGCAGTAAATGTCCGTGCTGGATTGTATTTTGAACTTAAGAGGCGATGACGTGGGTCAATCGGCACAGCACATGGGGCGGTAAGGTACACATCACCGAGGCCTAAAATCAAATAATTGGCATTGAAAATAATCTCTTTGACTTGTTCACGACTATCTAAACCATTAATACGCTGAATAAAATCGACATTGTTCGGTAACCACGGTGCTTTAGCGCAAACACTTTCTTGATAGCGCTCAACAGCACCCAAAGTTGCACTGTCTTCAAATGCCATGGGTAGATGAATAATCCGTGAAGGAATCTTGAGTTGGCTTAAATCGCCCATTTGCTGTTCGAGTTGCAGTAAGAAAGCAATCAACTCATGCTGTGGAAGGGTGAGACCATCATATTTGATTTGTAGTGAGCGCACACCAGGAGACAGCTCCAATATTCCAGTCACATTCGCTGTTCGGATCAGTTGCATCAATTGGTGGACACGTAAACGCAGTGCCAAGTCTAAAACGTTATCACCATATTCTAATAAAATATAACTGTCACCCGCTTGGCGGTACACCGTGCGTGGAGACACATCAGTTGCATCTAGATGGGCGAGAATTGCAGATTGTGGAATATTATTGCTTGTTGGTTCAGTTGCTAGGACAGCATGAGTGAAATTTTGCACACGTTCAATTTGCTGTTGCTCTAGGGCATTGGCCTGCTCAACTGTTAGCGGATAGAAGCTGATTTTATCGTCAGCTTTAAGTTGACCGACTTTCCAAAGTTCAGCTTTAGCAATGGTTACAGGGCAAACGAAACCGCCGAGACTTGGGCCATCTTTGGCCAAAATGACAGGGAAGTCCCCTGTAAAGTTAATCGCACCAATGGCATATTCGCAGTCATGGACATTGGATGGGTGGAGTCCTGCTTCCCCCCCATTTTCACGTGCCCACGTTGGTGTTGGTCCTGATAGACGGACACCCAGTCGATTGGAGTTAAAGTGTACAGTCCATTCGGAAGCAAAAAATTCTTCTATATATTCGGGTTTAAAAAAATCAGGTGCTCCGTGTGGTCCATATAGCACGCCAATTTTCCATTCGGTGCCATAGTTTGGAATCAGTGCAGGAGATAATGCTTGAGGTTCTTGTGTTGCTAATGGGGCATTTTGATTAGGATGGGCTGTATTAATGAGTTTGATCATGTCACCTGCACGAAGCACCCGTCCTGCATGCCCGCCAAAGTTACCTAAAGCAAAAGTAGAGCGACTCCCCAAGTATAGGGGGACATCGAGTCCATGGCGAACTGCTAAATAGCTACGGCAACCAGACTCGACCTGTCCTAAGCTGAGAACCTGACCCGCCTGTACATGAATGGGTTGCCAAAAGGCAACAGTTTCATCATCTAATTGGGCAGGACAAGGTGCACCAGTGAGCGCAATCACACTATCTTGATGGAACTTCAGACTTGGCCCTTGTAAGGTAAATTCGAAACCAGCCGCACTAGCATCATTTCCTACAATTTGATTGGCCAATTGGAATGCATAGTCATCCATTGGACCTGAAGGTGGCACACCGATATCCCAGTAGCCGATACGTCCTGGAAAGTCTTGAATTGAGCTTTGCGTACCAGCCTGTAAAACTTCAATCACATTCGGCACGTAGTCAAAGTCATCCAACAGACGTGTCCAAATTTGCATTTGTGCGAAGCGTTCATCAGAGATCACGCTATGCGCATAGTCCAAGTTGGTGCTGATGCCATTTAAGCGTGTTTGGGTTAACACAGTTTTTAGTTGGTCAATAGCTTGTTCACGCGTATCCGCATGTACGATAATCTTGGCAATCATCGGGTCAAAATATTGCGAAATTTCTGTTCCTGTGGAGACCCA
Source organism: Acinetobacter sp. TUM15064 (assembly GCF_008980265.1). Classification (NCBI taxonomy): domain Bacteria; kingdom Pseudomonadati; phylum Pseudomonadota; class Gammaproteobacteria; order Moraxellales; family Moraxellaceae; genus Acinetobacter; species Acinetobacter sp. TUM15064. The sequence continues at coordinate 21,883 of NZ_BKFU01000005.1, forward strand.
AGTATCGACGCGACAGTGTTCTGGAAATGAAACCTCGGTCAGGACACCAGGGCTGGGTTGGAAGTTCTTAACAGGATCTTCTGCATAAATCCGTACTTCAATTGCCGCACCTTGCGGTTGGATGTTGCTGAGCGCTGTCCAATCCAAGACATCACCTGCCGCCACTTTAAGCATGCATTCAATCAGGTCTAAGCCCGTCACCATTTCAGTAACAGGGTGCTCTACTTGTAGACGGGTATTGACTTCAAGGAAGTAAAACTCATCTCGTGCAGCATCATAAATAAACTCAACTGTACCTGCACTGCGGTAATTGACCGATTTGCCGAGTTCAACTGCCGCTTGGTGAAGTTTTTGGCGTGTAGCTTCAGGAAGGTGAGCCGCAGGGGTTTCCTCCACCACTTTTTGGTTACGACGTTGCAGTGAGCAATCTCGTTCACCCAGTGCAACCACTTGACCTTGACCATCACCAAAGATCTGAACTTCGACATGGCGCGCGCGGTCAACAAAACGCTCTAAAAACACGCCTGAATCTTTGAAAAATTGTGCGCCTAAGCGTTTGACACTTTCATAAGCTTCAACCAATGTCTGCTCATCATCACAGCGTGTGAGGCCAATCCCTCCGCCACCTGCGGTACTTTTTAACATGATGGGATAACCAATTTCTGTAGCTGCAGAAATTGCTTCATCTAAGCTTTCAAGTAAGCCTGTACCCGGTGTCATGGGAACCTGAGCTGCAGCGGCAAGCTCACGTGCACGGTGTTTCAGGCCAAACTCTAAAATTTGTGTCGCTGTGGGGCCCATAAAAGCAATATTATTTTTTTCACAAGCCTCTGCAAATTCAGCACTTTCTGATAAGAAGCCATAACCAGGGAAAATAGCTTCGGCGCCTGTTTTTTGTGCTGCTTGAATCAGCTTTTCAATACTCAAATAAGTATCTGCTGGTTTTAATCCTTCTAAGGCAATGGTGATGTCTGCATCTTTGACATGTTGTGCATAACGGTCACTGTCTGAATATACAGCAACACTGGTCACCCCCAGTTTTTTTAAAGTGCGAATTGCGCGTACGGCAATTTCGCCACGGTTTGCAATCAATACAGTTTTAAACATTTTAAAATTCCTAAATTTGACTAAGCTTGTTCTACTTTTGAATTGTTACGGTGCTGGATATAGGCGCGCCAACCACCAAAATGGCTGATATTTTCAGCATCGTTCAAACCATAAGGCTCACAAATAAAACCTTTAACCCAACGACCATCGACCAGTTCGACATTGCCCATGCCTAGCGGGGTTGGAATCTCAGCGACAAACTCTCCAAAACGCGCTGTTGGCACATCCCAAACCTCTACAATGATTTGTTGCCCGTGTTCTGAAACTCTTGCTAGACCTGGCTTTGGGGGAATTGTTCCGTTCAATGCAAATAGGGCGTAGTGCTCAGCGGTCAGTGTGGTTTCAACAAGTACTGCATCACGTGTAAGCAGTTGGAAATTCAGAGGCATTCCAGTCAGGTGTGCTCCAACGACTGCAACTCGAATGTGATGTGCAGAAGGACTGTGGCGCAACGTTGGAATTGCGGAGAATCGGTCGAGTGCACCTAGTTTTAAGTTCAAATGTGCCTGCCAAATTTGTCCAAACTCAATCAGGGCTTGGTCATACCATGCAGGTGCAATGAAGCTAATTCCGAAGGGTAAGCCGTCGGCGCGGAATCCAGCAGGCAATGCGAGTGCACTTAAGTCAGCGAGGTTGGTAAAGTTAGTGTAAGTTCCAAACTGAGAATTAAAGCCAATCGGAGATTGCGCCATTTCTGCAAGAGTGTGAATGGTTGGAGAAGTTGGAACGATCAATGCATCAAATTGAGCTAAAGTGTCTTGAATTTTTCGGCTTAAGTCTTGTTTTAAATACTCTGCGTTGTAGGCATCGACTGCACTAAAATCATAACCTTTTTGAATAATTTCACGGACTGTGGGGTCGAAAACCTCGGGTTGCTGCGCCAATAACTCAGCAACAGCCGCTGTGCGTTCTGCTACCCATGAGCCTTGATAGAGTTGGGCTGCCAATTGTTCAAATGTTGAAAAATCAATTTCAGTAATTTCAGCACCGAGAACTTTTAACTGTTCTAAAGCCAATTGAAAGGCATATTTAGCTTGATCATCTCCAAAGAACTCAAGTTTATTGGGAATAGCAAAATGTGGTTTTCCAGAAAGTTTAGCTGGTGCTGTTTTTGGATGCTGGCGGGAGTAGCTATCTAGTGCATCGTACTGTTCGAGGGTTTGAGCAATGATGTTTGCATCGGTTACTGTTAATGCGAAAATTGAAATACAGTCCAAGCTTTTACAAGCGGGTAATAAACCACGATTTGAAAAACGGCCTTTGGTGGGTTTTAAACCGACAATGTTATTAAATGCCGCAGGGACACGACCAGAGCCTGCGGTGTCGGTTCCCAGTGCAAAGGGGACTAAGCCTCGAGCAACCACACTTGCTGAACCAGAGCTAGAACCTCCACTGACATAGTCTGCGTTAAAGGTATTGCAAACTGCGCCAAATGGGGAGCGTGTACCGACAAGCCCTGTTGCGAATTGATCTAAATTGGTTTTTCCTATGACGACCGCCCCTGCATTTTTAAGCAGGCGAATTGTTTCAGCATCTTGGCTAGCAATTGCGGTCAAAACCTTACATGCCGCCGTAGTTGCAAAACCAGCAACATCAATGTTGTCTTTGACCGCAAAAGGAATACCATATAACGGCAGTTCTTTACTCAAATCTGAGGCATGTTGTGCTTTTTGTGCTAAGGTTTCGATTTGCTGAATAAGTAGTTCTTTGCTAGCAATAGAGATCCATGCATGATCAGGTTGTGGTAATTGCGCTACATAGTCGATTAAGTCTTCAAGATGAATGTCATGGTTCAGATAAGCTGTTTGCCATTCTTGAAGTGTCCAACCAATGCATTTGTTATGACTCATTTTTTTGCATTCCAACTTGTATACATGATGGAATACAAAAATGCAGAAACTATGCCAATTTGATAAATCTAATTTTTATTTAATTATAATTGTTTAATATCAATATCTTATTGTTTGTTTCTGAATTCTGATACGAATGTTTATTGGTGTTCGATTCTGCACCAAAACAAGATCAAACGGGATGTAATGGTGCTTTTATACCATGTTGCGATCTTAGATACTCACAGAACATGAGCAAAAAAAGCTCACAATTTGAATCAGCCTGATCAGTTAAGCATTTTCATATTTTGCATCTTAGCCTTCTCACTATTTACATTATATCTCAGCGCAAAACCTATTCACTTTTGCCCCTAGAGTAGCTTTTTTAAAAAGCAGCCAATTTTAAAGAAGTCTTTTGTCTTGCACCGTAAAAATGCCATGCTTATATTCTTATTTAGGCTAGGGATGACGTTGTCATGTATTAAATAAAGCCTAGAAGTAAAAAGTAATACCCGTCCATTTCTTAACGGACTGGTATTACTCAATCTGGGTTTTTGACACAAACAAGGGATTAATTTTTAGTTAAAGGTATAATATTTTCCAAGGTACTTTAGTTGGTTTGATTCTTTGAAGGGGATGGAGCTGAACGGCGGTTAACTCCTGAGTTGGGCCCGCAAGATTTTACCAATTGGAGATTTAGGCAATTCTGTACGAAACTCAATATGTTTAGGAATTTTATAGTTGGTCAGACTCTGTTTGCAAAAGCCTATGATTTCCGCAGTTGAAATGTCGTGATTATTGACGACGATGAATGCTTTAACGGCTTCGCCTGTGGTTTCGTCTGCTATGCCAATGACGGCTGCTTCAATAATTTCAGGATGTTGTGTTAACACATCTTCAATTTCGTTTGGATAAACATTAAAACCGGCAACAATAATCAAATCTTTCTTACGATCTACAATTTTTAAAAATCCATCTTCATCCATTGTGGCGATATCTCCCGTTTTAAACCAACCATTTTCTATACTATTTGCTGTTTCTATCGGGTTGTTGAGGTAGTGCTCAATCATATTTGCGCCTTTTACCCAAAGTTCGCCCGCTTGCCCAATGTCTATCGCTTGTCCTTGATCATTCACGATTTTTAGCTCTAAGCTGGGCAGTGGAAGACCGATAGATCCTAATTTTTTGTTGATACTTGGTGGATTGATAGAGACCATGCAACAACTTTCTGTCATACCATAACCTTCTACAATCGGTGAGACAACTTTTTCCCATTCAATGGCTGTAGAGGGGCGCAAACTGGTTCCACCTGAAATGGCGACTTTGAGTGGTGGCGGATTATTACGGAACCATGTTTGTTGTAATAAACCTGCATACAGGGTATCGACACCAGTTAGCCAAGAAATGCGAAATTGTTGGAAGGCTTTTTTAAGATTGTCCAAGGGGCGAGGGTTTGGGATGAGGATATTATGCCCACCTTTATGAAACATAAGTAAAAAATTGAAATTAAAAGCAAAAATATGGTACATCGGTAGTGCAGTGAGTATGTTGTCACCTTGTTGAATTTCCATTTTGCTTGAAAATGCTTGGATAAAATCTTCCGCCATTTTCATCACCACTAATAGGTTACGATGACTAATGACAGCACCTTTACTTCTGCCAGTGGTTCCCCCTGTATATTGATATAGGGCAATTGGGTGATCTTGGTAAATGAGCGGATCGACTGTTTTTTCACCCAGTTTTAAGGCCTGTTTAAAACTCTGGTAGGGGATATCTGGTGTGGTGATGTCTCTGGATATTTTCATTTTAATCATCAGACCAATAGGAAAATTAAAAAAGTCGCTTAAGCTCGCTACGACCAAATCAATTTTCAGTGTATTCAGGACAGGTTGTGCGGTTTTAAGAAATAAATCACAGGCTATCAGCAGTTTGGCGCCACTGTCTTGAAGCTGATGCTTGAGCTCAGTTGCGGTGTAGAGTGGGTTGATATTGGTGAGAATGAGCCCTGCTTTCCAGATGCCAAAGACTGCAATTGGATAGTGCAAGCTATTGGGCATTTGGATGGCAACAACATCACCTGTGTTCAACTTGAGAACATGTTTTAAATAGTTGGCAAAATGGTCTGAATAGTAGTGTATTTCTTTAAAACTTAGACTTTGGCTAAAACCATTGGGTAGAACCACGCTAAATGCTGGTTGGTCTTGATAATGTTGCGCGGCATAAAGGCAGAATTCACTGACCGAGCCTGACAGGAGTGATTCATTGAGCTGATAATTTTTTAATTGTTTTGGATAACTTTTTTCCCATAACTTATTGTTCATGCTTTATTCCTTTGTTTTGCATGTATTGAAAAATAAAAAGCTGAACTTTCTTAAAAAGTTCAGCGGAATGATTTAAAGCATTACTTCAATATCGCTGAGTGGAAATGCAACACAGCTATAAATCCAGCCAAATTGGCGGTCTGAGCGGCGTAAGTGCGCCTCGTCGGGATTAAAGACTTCACCTGAAATCAGTTTGATGCGACACAGACTGCATTCGCCTGAGCGACAGGCATTTTCGACAAAGAAACCATGTCGTTCTAGACTGTTCAGTAAAGGCTCACCAACCGTGGTAGTAAACTGTCCTTTGCCTCTTACTGTGACTGTTACCTCTTGATTTAATGCAATGTCCGACGTCCAAGTTGACTGTGTGTTTGGGGCTTTGGGGGCACCATTGGCTTCAACTCGAATACGTCGAGCAGGAACTTCTAACTCAGCCAAAAGTTGTTGGCAACTTTGGTTAAATGGCGTTGGGCCACAGATGTAGAACATCTTTTGTTTCGGCTCTGTACCTAATAATTCGCTCAAGCGCTCTGCACTTAATCGTCCTGTTTGACCTTGATAGTCTGCTGTCGGACGAGTGATATATTCGGTTAAAGTGAAATGAGCATACTGTTTGGCCAGTGCTCTGAGCTCTTCGGCATAAATCACATCATCTTCAAAGCTATTGACATAAATCAGGTGGAATCGCTGTTGAAGATTTTGTTCAAGTAGATTTAAAAGCATACTGCGCGCTGGCACACTACCAGAGCCACCTGCCAAAAACACCAGATCATCACCATGAAACAGCGGATTGTGGTGAAAGTTCCCCATTGGACCACTACTTTGCAAGGTTTGTCCTACCGATAGTTGATCGACCAAATAGTGTGAAACAAAGCCCGCATCTGCTTTTTTGATGGTGAGATCATAGTAGTCTGCTTGGGTTGGCGAAGATGCAATTGCATAGGGACGAGCTGTGTAAGTACCTGCCACAGTGACAAATAGATTGATGTATTGACCTGCTTGAAATGCTGGCAAGGTTTCACCATGCTGAGAGGCTAGGCGGATGGTTTTAGTCGTTGGCGTTTCTTCAATAATCGCCTGAACAATCAAATCAATACGCTTGGGATGCAGCGAGTGCATTATCCGTTGCACTTGGCCTTTATATTCAGAAAAGTCTGTACCATTTTGTTCTAGTTCAGATTTGGCTTGAATAATTTCCTGATAGCCTGTGACTGCATTTAAAATATGTAGATCAGACATTGCTTAGCTCCTGTTGTGCCATTTTGTCGAGTTGACGCACCACGGCTTTGGCTGTAGATATTCCCGCAGCATAAGTCGGTTGGAATCCGCCCATCGTGGTCCACGCACTGGCAAAATAAAGCCCTTGTAAATGGTTCAATCGGTCTCGGATAAAACTGGTGTCTTCGCGTGTTTGCTTATAGCCGTAAATTGCACCGCCTGGAGTATTCAAATAGCGCATCATGGTGAGTGGTGTCGCGACTTCAACTTCCTGAATGTGTTGACGTAGGTTCGGATAGACCTGTTCAATCAGATCAATTAATTCATCCGCAAAACGATATTTGGTTTTGGCATAGTCTTCGGCTTTCACATTTTTCCAGACATCAGCATATTGCAAGCACACCAACACCACCTGACTTTTGCCTTCTGGAGCCGCTTGTGGATCATCGTAGTTGTAGCAGGTCAACATTCCTGAAATAGGGCTATCAAAACTTTCCATATTGTCATGGGTTTTTTCCCAGTCCATGGTCGAGGAAATAAAGGTTGATGCTGCATTGATCTTTAAGTGTGCTGGGGTGCAATCTAGACCCAAATAAATGACAAAGGCAGATGTTCCCATACGTCGAGATTTGAAGTCTTGCTGAATTTTTGTAGGGAGGGGATCGTCTAATAATTCATTAAATGTGAGTAAAGGACTAGCATTGGAAATCACAGCTTTACAGTTGATCAAGCGCCCATCTTCAAGCCTAACCCCAGTGACGGCATGATCCTGAGTGATGATCTTTTCCACACCACAGTTGAATTGTGCTTCACCGCCTGACTCTAAGAACGATTCCAACAGCGCATTGGACATGGCTTGTGATCCTCCTTTGATATGCCATGGCTTAAACACCGCATAGGCATATAACATATTGGCGAGATCACTAAATAAGAGATTTTTGGGTGGAATACCTGAATAAAACCAATAGGTCGCCAAAATACTGATTAAGGTTTCATCGGTGAAAAACTCATGCAATACATCGTGGGCAGAACGTAGACCATAGCGTTTAAAGTATGGACAGAGTTGATCAACGAGCAGTGGATCATTGCTTTTTTGTGCTTTAGGTAGGGTTGTAAAACCTTCTAAAGTGACTTTTTCACAGGCCAACATAAATTTTTCAAGTTGATCGGCCTCAGCAGGATACTGTGCTTGTAGCAACTTACGAATCCCTGACCAGCTTGCGGGTAAGGTGATATCGACCTGATTGGGAACAGCGAGTCGATAAAGTTCATGCTCTTGTACAAATTCGACTTTATCCATCACACCGAGTTGATCGAATAACTGTCGCATGATAAATGGGCGCTCTTCTGTGCCTAAACCACTTAGTTGATGCAATGCCACTTCAAATTCAAAATCACCACGGACAAAAGAGGTGGCACAGCCACCGGGTATGTTATGACGTTCAACCAGTAAGGTTTTTTTGCCTGCCTTTTGTGCTGTGACGGCTGCAGTTAAGCCTGCGTTGCCAGAGCCAATGACTACGACATCATAGTTTTGCATTTTAAACTCCAATCTTAACACTGGTAAGATTTGATTAAAAAAATTAGAAAGGGTTGATTTTTTCTAGCGCTTTATTGAGTTTCAGCGAATTGAATCGGGTGTAAGTTTTCAAATTGCGGTGATGCTTCAGACATACGGCTTTGCACCATGGTTAAAATATCTTGTCCATTTAAAATAGCTGATTGCAACATCACAGTATGGTCTAGGGCTTGAGCCACATTATGATCTCGACTATAGAGTAGACTGCGTTTAATGCCTTGCATGGCTACAGGTGGCTTTACAGCAATATTTTTTGCAATGCTAAAAGAATGTTCCAATAGTGCTTCTGGTGTTTCTAAAATTTTAACCGCTAGTCCGAGACGGTACGCATCTTCAGCGAGCAATGTGTCTCCCGTGAAAGCAAGATAGCGGGCAAGATTGAAGGGAATTTGATGGGGTATGCGTTGTAATACGCCAATATCCGCCATCATCCCAATATTGGTTTCTTCAATACGAAACTTAGCCTGTGGAGTCACAAAACAAAAATCACATGCTGCAATCAAATCAAAACCTGCTCCGACACAACTACCATGTACTGCTGCAATTACAGGGAATCTAACTTTTTCAAGGCAAGTCAATGCGTCTTGCATCAGAGCTAAGCTTTGCATGATGTTTTCACGTGCTACAGCATTTTGTGCATGAAATTCGGCCTGATTACTAAACATGCTCAGATCAAGACCCCCACAAAATACTTTACCTTGAGCCGAGATAATCAACGCTCGGATCTGTCCAGATTTATGCAATTGTTGAATCACTTGAGGAAATTCACGCCAGAAAGACAACTTTAAGCTATTTGCTTTTTCAGGGCGGGAAAGTTGTATATGCGCAATCTGAGCCTGAATACTCAGTTGAAAGCACTCATAATTTTGATTCATCACTCTGTCCTTAAGATGTTTAAAAAATACTCTAAACCTTAATCTTTACAGTGTAAAGATTAATTTAAATGGTGCATTTAAATTTATGCTAGGATAAATGGCAGAAGAATATTGATTTTTACTCAGCACTTTATGAACAAATCCGTCAAAAGAAAAAATTACCATGTTGGTAATCTTGAACCCCAACTCATTGATCAAGCAAAGAAAATGCTTGAAGAAGTCGGACCAGATAAGTTGTCTATTCGGGCTATTTCTGAACAAGTGGGTGTGAGTGCAACGGCTGTTTATCATCACTTTGCCAATAAGGATGAACTATTGAGTCATCTTGCCGCACAAGGCTTTGCTCAGCTAGAAAGTGTTTTGGGACAATGTCAGCAAGGGATAGACAAGAAAAATAAGATGCAGGTGATTAGTCGGCAGTACATGTTATTTGCTTTTGAACATCCTGCCATGTATCAGTTAATGTTTGGTTCTCAATTGGCACATAGTGAAATGAATCCTACTCTTTCTACGGCACGAAAAAATGCTTATGCTGTGGTGGAGCAGTGTGTAGCGGATGTGCTTGAAAAAGATATTCAGTCCAAAGAAGTTCGTTCTGCCGCACTGGCCGCATGGTCTTTTGCACACGGACTCGCGTCATTGATGATTCATAATGTTTTTGAGTTACCAGAACATATTTCTAAAGATGCTGTAATTGAAAAAGCACTTTTAGGGTTTAATCAATTGGTGAAGGTGCATTTAGATTTTGAGTAAAAGGATGTATGGCATTTCTCTTGTGATTGAATAACGTAAATCTTCATGTTTGTGATTTAATTTTATGGCTAGATCGTGGAAACGCTTTTAGAGGCTTAAAATGCAGCATTCTGCTGAATGCATGAAACATTTTAAGCTCTAATCATTCGTTTATATAACCGTTAAATTTTTGATGCTGCCTCAATAATTACTTTTGCAACTTCAGCTGCTTGTGACAAATGTGGAACATGACTTGCCTTCAATGTGGTGATATTGGCTGACATTCTTTCAGCCATTTTCTTTTGTAGCTCAGGTTGCAACATATAGTCATCTTCACTAATGATATAAGTGGATGGTTTCACTTTCCACGCGGCAGCATTTACTTTTTCTTCAAAGTTTCTTGCCCGAATTGGGGTTTGTGTTGCATACATCAATTGGGTTTGAACAGAGTCATTAAGATCTTGTGCAAGATGTTGTTCAATACCTTCAAGGCTCAAAGTTAAAAAGCCGTCTTGGTCACTGACTAAATGAGCAAAGCCCGATGGTGCAGGAAGGCCTTGTCCTAAGTCGACGATCGACTCACCAACGGCGGGTGCAAAAGCGGCGACATAAACCAAAGATTTTACTGACTCATGTTGTCCTGCTTCAGTTATCACCATGCCTCCCCAAGAATGCCCCACAAGGACGACCGAACCTTCAACTCTATTTAATACACGTTGAGCTGCGATTACATCGTCATCTAAGGAGCTTAAAGGGTTTTGTACCGCGATGGTATTGAAGCCTTCAGCGTGTAAAAGTTTGAGAACTTGATTCCATGTTGAACCGTCTGCAAATGCACCGTGTACAAGTACAATTGTTGGTTTATGGTTAGAGGCTGCTTGAGTATCTGTGTGTTGATGGTTTTGCATGATGTATCTCTTGATTTGAATATTGTTGATGTGCTCACTATACATAGGAAATAATTTGAGATAAATTATCTAAAAATATCAACATTAGGTATAAAAAGATTCAAATGGATAGATTCTCTTGTATGCAAGTGTTTGTTAAGGCTGTGGAGCTAGGCTCTATTTCTGCCGCAGCAATTGAGTTGGATCTGTCTTCACAAGTGGCTGGAAAGCACATAAGATTTCTTGAACAAAGCTTAGAAATTAAGTTGTTGAATCGGACAACTCGCCAGCAAAGTCTGACTGATGCAGGACGGATTTATTATGAAAAAGCCAAGCATATTTTGGCTGAGATGCAAGAAGCAGAGGCTTTTTTAGCGGAGACACGTTCAACGCCTAGAGGCAAGTTACGTATCAGTGCACCCGTCACTTTTGGGAATCATGCCTTGGCACCCGCCATTACCGAATTTTTAAAGACCTACCCTGAAGTCTCTGTTGAATTGAATCTTAGCAATCGTAAAATCGACTTAGTTGAGGAAGGTTACGATATTATTTTTCGTTCGGGTGAATTGCAGGATAGTGGGCTATTGGTGCGGGGGTTGGCTCCTTATCAACTCGTATTATGTGCTTCTCCAGCATATATTCAGTCTAGTGCTCCACTGTCGATACCAGAAGATTTAAAAAACCATGAATGTTTGGTCTTTACACATTCTATTTTGCGCACAGAATGGTCATTTAAAGGGCCTAATGGGATAAGTTCGGTTTTAATTACAGGCAGATTTTGGACAAATAGTGGTGAAGCCTTACGTGCAGCTGCGATTGCGGGACATGGGTTACTTTTACAACCTTATGAGCTGGTGGCGGATGATTTGGAAAGAGGGCAATTAATACGGGTATTACCTGAGTATGAGCCAGTAATTGGTTCATTACATATTTTGTATTCACGTGATCGTAGAATGACGCCTAAATTAAAGAGTTTTATTGATTTTATTTTACTTAAATTTGGAATTTAAAAGGAGCAGTAGCCATAGCATTGAATATATTTTTAGCTCAATTTTACGCTTGCTATGACACTCAACTATTTAGTTTTTCTAAATTATTTTTGGCATTAGATTGATAATTTGAACGAGTCTTCAATGGAAGTATGTTGCGACTGAAGCAAAAATGCTGTTCTTTTTGATGAAACAAAGCCTTGATGTAAAACGACAATGCTGTATATAGTTCTCAGTATAGCGTCATTTATGAGCATAATTCGTTTAGTCCGCTAGTTGCCAAGTTGTGAAAATTAAGTTGTGATTCGAGCAAAAGTCATCAACTACAGGTCAGTCCATTTTAAATAGATTTTATTGAGTAAAATTAAAAAATAGTAAAGTTAGTATGGATTAGCAAAAAATAAAGATGAGAAAACCATGAGTGCAGAAGTTGATTCATTAGGATTGGTGGGTCCTGTCGTACTGTTAAGTGCTGCGGTGATTGCCGTTCCCCTTTTTAAACGTATTGGTCTAGGATCTATTTTAGGTTATTTAATTGCAGGGCTGATTATTGGGCCATTTGGTTTTGCTTTTTTTAATAATCCTACAGCCATTTTACATATCGCTGAGCTGGGCATCGTGATGTACCTCTTTATCATTGGATTGGAGATGCAGCCTTCACATCTGTGGAGTTTGAGGAAAGAAATTTTTGGATTGGGCAGTTTGCAAATCTTGATCGCGGTGGCTGCGTTGACAGGCATGGGCATGCTGTTTGGTTTTAGTTGGAAAATAGCTTTCATTGCTGCTGCGGGTTTTGTTTTGACCTCGACTGCCATCGTGATGCAATTGCTCAATGATCGAGGCGAATTACATCAACGGCGGGGGCAAAAGATCGTTGCAATACTGCTGTTTGAAGATCTATTGATTGTTCCATTATTAGCCTTGGTCGCATTTATGTCCCCCAATCATGCGACTGAAAGTTCATCAATTGATTTACAAGGGATTGGCATAGGGCTACTGGCAATTGCTGGCTTAATTGTTGCTGGGCATTGGCTACTCAATCCTTTATTTAGAGTTTTAGCCGCAGCGAAAGCACGTGAAGTCATGACTGCCGCTGCACTTTTGGTGGTTTTAGGTGCCGCGTTGCTGATGCAACTCAGTGGTTTATCCATGGCGCTAGGAGCATTTTTAGCAGGCGTTTTGCTCTCCGAATCAACTTTCCGCCATCAAATTGAAGCGGATATTGAACCGTTCCGAAGTCTACTTTTGGGGCTATTCTTTTTAGGGGTAGGCATGTCTTTAGACTTGTCTGTGGTCAAAGCAAATTGGCAACTCATCCTCAGTGGTGTGATTGCGCTGATGTTGACTAAAGCACTCATGATCTATGTGGTGGCACGTTTAACCAAGAGTAATCATATTGAAGCCTTGGATAGAGCTTTACTCATGGCGCAGGGCGGTGAGTTTGCATTTGTGCTCTTTAGTGCCGCAACGACCGCTCAAATTATTGATAATACTATTAAGTCAAATTTAACTGCAATTGTCGTGCTATCCATGGTGTTGACTCCAATTATTGGGGTGATATTTAAACGCTTTACTATTGCAACGGATGAGCATTCATTAGATCAGGTGCGAGTTGCTGAAGGCTTAACAGGCAAAGTACTAATGATTGGTTTCGGTCGTTTCGGTCAGGTGGCCAGTCAGTTGTTATTGGCTCGTAGCGTGGATGTGACCATTATTGATAACGATGTCAACATGATCCAAAACGCAGAAAAATTTGGTTTTGATGTCTACTATGGGGATGGATGTCGTTTAGACATTTTACATGCATCTGGTGCAGATACAGCCGAAGCCATTTTGGTTTGTGTTGATCACAAAGAAACCATTAATAAAATTGTAGAACTAGTCAATGCTGAGTTTCCTTTAGCCAAACTGATTGTACGTTGTTATGACCGTGAACATGCGTTGTATCTGTCGAAGAAAAATGTCAGTTTGATGGTACGGGAAACCTTTGAATCCGCATTGGTTCTAGGTCAAACTGCCTTGCAGCAACTGGGTGTTAGTCCAGAAGAAATACAGCAAGTGAGTGATGATATTCGTGCTTTAGATAGTCAGCGTTTTGAAACGGAGGTAGCGGCTGATGATGTTAATGCAGGTATTGGGATACAGTACACTCAGCGTAACCCTCGTCCTACTGCACCGTTGATTAAGCCACAGCATACAGGGCAAGTTTTAAATGATAACGAATTCATAAAGCCTCGTGATACGGATAGTTGAGTTTTCGTTTAACGCTTAAACTTGGAGATAAAAGAGGTCTGTTTCAGGCCTCTTTTTCTATATGAAGTAATTCCATGTGGCTTAAGGGTATGGTTGCTTAATTAAGTATTTAAATGTTCTAAGGTTGAAATAAAATCCGTAAATTTCTCACCTTGAATTACCACATGTGCTTTCAGCAAAGCCTCGGCTTCTTGTTCGTGACCTGCAAAAATAGCCTCTAAAATTGCGCTATGCTCTGAAAATGAATGATTCATTCGATGGTTGACGCGGAGTTGTAGGCGGCGGTATGGGTGCAAACGTTTGTGCAAGGTACAGGCTTGTTCAATTAAAAAGGCATTATGACTGGCTTGGTAAATAGCAAAGTGAAATAAACGGTTGGCCTCATAATAATTTTCTGAGTCGTTCTGATTTAAATAGTCCTGACATAACTGATGCAGGCGTTGTAATTCTTGCTTTTCTTCAGGTTGAATGCGCCGTGCTGCCAGTCGTCCACACATGGCTTCTAATTCAGCCATCACCTCGAACATTTCACAAAGAGTGAGTGAATTAATGGCTGGAATAATTGCGCCACGACGTGGGCGAATTTCAACCAAGCCTTCAGCGGCCAATAGCTTTAATGCCTCACGAATCGGGGTACGTGAAGCACCATAGCGTTCGCACAGTTCTTGTTCATCCAGCTTCGTCCCAGGCAGGAAAAAGCCATAAATAATATCATCCTCTAACTTTTTACTAATTTGAATAGAAAGAGGAAGTTCCGCAATTGAAGTCATACATCACCAAAAATTGTATACAATTTATGTTTATTTGAGTACAAAACATTGTACACTGGATACAGATAAGCTATAACTATAGCAAATTATAAGTCAGATTATTAGAAGCGCTGCATGATCCAGGGAGGATTCAGCAATGATTATTTACGGAACAGCCATATTGGCAGTCTGCCATTTACTTGGTGTTTATCTAGGCAATGCCCTTGGGATTGCACTTGGTGTACAAGCCAATGTAGGTGGTGTGGCCATCGCCATGATTTTATTAATTCTATCGAAGGAGCTATTAGCCAAACGTGGGCACTTACCTCAAGTGACTCAATTTGGTGTGTTGTACTGGTCAGGTATGTATATCCCGATTGTGGTTGCCATGTCGGCAGGTCAAAACGTAGTTGCGGCTATGTCGGGTGGGATGTTGGGTTTGATAGTTTCAGTTGCGTCTTTGATTGGCACTGTCTTGGTGATTCGTTGGTTGAATAAATCCAGTGGCGACTATGACAGCTATGAATGGGCTGTAGAACCAACTGAAAAAGCCGCTTAAGGACAAGGGTGTTGTCATAGCACGAAAGAACAATCAGTTGTACGGTTACAAGGAAGAAACGCAATGGAAGAAATAATTACGGTTTTTACCAAAAATGCCCTCGTCGCGGCGCTCGCAGTGACTGGTTTAATGATGTATGTGTCGCATCTTTTGTCGAAATATCTCACCAAAGGCAAGTTACAAAGCTCAGCCATCGCGATCACTCTGGGGCTGGTCTTGGCTTATTTTGCAGGGATTTATACTCAAGGTGAAAAGGGCATTTCAGATATCGCTATTTTCTCAGGTTTCGCTTTACTCGGTGGTGCCATGATTCGTGACTTGGCCATTGCATCAACGGCGTTTGAAGTCGACGTTAAAGAAGTGAAAAAAGCAGGAAAGGTGGGTCTGATCGCGCTTGCACTTGGTTGCGTGATTCCATTTTTGATCGGTGCAATGGTGGCGTGGTTGATGGGCTATAAAGATCCCGTTTCGATGACCACGATTGGCGCAGGTGCGATGACCTATATCGTTGGCCCAGTAACAGGTTCAGCCATCGGTGCAAGCTCAGAAGTGATTGCATTATCAATTGCAATTGGTCTGATTAAAGCGGTGTTTTTCATGGTGGGTACACCGTTATTCGCAAAATTTATGTATCTCAAAAGTCCACGTTCTGCCATGGTTTTTGGTGGAATGGCGGGGACGACCAGTGGCACAGCAGCAGGTTTAGCAGGAACGGATGTGCGTTTAGTACCCTATGGTGCATTGGTCGCAACCTTCTATACCGGTCTTGGTTGTTTACTTGGACCCTCTGTATTTTTTCTCACAATCAATGCCATCTTCGGCTAAGCACAGCATAAAGGTGACCCCATGAACCAAATGGTTAAGACGCGCTTATGGGATAAGCAGCGTACCCGCAGACTAGAAAAACTGAATCTTGCTAAAGAACAAGGCTTTGCAAAACAAGTTGAGCATGCTCGGGTGATTGAACTTTTGGAAACGGTAATTTCCAGTGGTGATCGCGTTTGTTTAGAAGGTAATAACCAAAAGCAGGCCGACTTTTTGTCAAAGAGTTTAAGTCAGTGTAATCCAGAGGTGGTTCATGACTTACATATCGTACAGTCGGTATTGGCTTTACCCAGTCATATTGATGTCTTTGAAAAAGGTATTGCTTCTAAGGTCGATTTTTCCTTTGCAGGCCCACAAAGTTTACGTCTAGCACAATTGGTTCAGCAGCAAAAAATCAGTATTGGTTCGATCCATACCTACCTAGAGCTGTATGGGCGTTACTTTATTGATTTGACGCCAAATGTCTGCCTGATTACGGCACATGCAGCCGACCGAGAGGGCAACCTTTATACAGGTGCGAATACCGAAGATACGCCTGCAATTATTGAAGCTACCGCATTTAAAAGCGGGATTGTGATTGTGCAGGTTAATGAAATTGTCGATAAGTTACCGCGTGTCGATGTACCTGCGGATTGGGTCGATTTTTATATCGAAAGTCCCAAGCACAACTATATAGAACCATTGTTTACCCGTGATCCTGCACAAATTACCGAAGTACAAATTTTAATGGCGATGATGGTCATTAAAGGCATCTATGCACCATATCAAATTCAACGTTTAAACCATGGTATTGGCTTTGATACTGCGGCAATTGAATTATTGCTGCCTACGTATGGGGCATCCTTAGGACTAAAGGGACAGATTTGTACCAATTGGGCCTTGAATCCGCATCCAACTTTAATTCCTGCGATTGAAAGTGGATTTGTCGATTCGATCCATAGCTTCGGTTCTGAAGTGGGGATGGAAGACTATATTAAAGAGCGTCCAGATGTGTTCTTTACAGGCAGTGACGGCAGCATGCGTTCCAATCGTGCCTTTAGTCAAACTGCGGGTTTATATGCCTGTGATCTCTTTATTGGTTCAACCTTGCAAATTGACTTACAGGGCAACAGTTCAACTGCAACCGTAGACCGGATTTCTGGTTTTGGTGGCGCGCCGAATATGGGCTCTGATCCGCATGGACGCCGTCATGCCAGTTATGCCTATACCAAAGCAGGCCGTGAGGCGGTCGACGGTAAACTGATTAAAGGGCGTAAGTTGGTGGTGCAATTGGTCGAAACATACCGTGAACATATGCATCCTGTCTTTGTTGAAGAGTTAGATGCGTGGCAGTTGCAGGACAAAATGGAGAGTGAACTCCCGCCCATCATGATTTATGGTGAAGACGTAACCCATATTGTGACGGAAGAAGGTATTGCCAACTTGCTGTTATGTCGTACTCCAGAAGAACGTGAACAAGCCATCCGTGGCGTGGCAGGTTATACCCCAGTGGGGATGCAGCGTGATGAGGCTAAAGTAGATGAGTTACGCCAGCGCGGTATTATTCAACGCCCAGAAGATTTAGGGATTGATCCAACACAGGTCAGTCGTGATTTGTTGGCGGCAAAATCGGTGAAAGATTTAGTTAAATGGTCGGGTGGTTTATATAGTCCCCCAAGTCGCTTTAGAAACTGGTGATCGACATGGAAAAGTTAAAATTTGAATTGCAATCAGCGCCACTGAGCGCCGAACAAGCGGCGGTCATTTGTGGTGTGGTCGGTTCTGGAAATTTAGAAGTCTTGGTTTCACAGCATGATCAGGCGGATATTTGTCAGATTGAAGTCACGACATCAGCCGTCGGTTTTCAACATGTTTGGAAGTCTGTGCTGAATGAGTTTGCACAACGTCATGCAGTAGCAGGGCTTAAATTTCAGTTAAATGATATGGGCGCAACCCCAGCAGTGGTGAACCTACGCTTAAGCCAAGCAATATCTATGTTTAAGGGAGTATAGAACATGGATCAAGTGATGCTCAAAAACAGTTTTTATGAAAAAACCGCACGTGCGCGGATTCAAGCGCTCGTCGATGCTCAGAGTTTTAATGAAATACTTAAACCGACTGAAGTTGAAGTCAGCCCACACCTGTCTGCTTTGGATATTCCGGGTAGTTTTGATGATGGTGTGATTATTGGTACAGCGCGTTTGAATGGAACACCAGTGCATATCATGGCTCAAGAAGGGCAATTCATGGGTGGAGCTGTGGGTGAAATCCACGGGGCGAAAATTGTCGGTCTTTTGCATAAAGCCATTCAAGATCAAGCGCAAGCGGTACTGTTTTTTGTCGACTCAGGTGGTGTGCGTCTGCATGAAGCCAATGCAGGTCTCATTGCTATTTCCGAAATTATGCGTGCGATGTTGCAGGTACGAAATGCAGGCATTCCCATTATTACGGTGATTGGTGGAGCCTGTGGCGCTTTTGGTGGTATGGGCATCAGTGCGTGTTTAAGCAGTGCCATCGTCATGACGGAAGAAGGGCGTTTGGCACTGTCTGGTCCAGAAGTGATTGAAACAGTGAAAGGCGTAGAAGAGTTTGATTCGAAAGATCGTGCTTTGGTTTGGCGCGTTACAGGCGGTAAACATCGTTACTTACTGAACCATGTACAGGCTTTGGTTGAGGATGATATTACCGATATTCGTGATGCGATTTTAATGCAGCTAGACGCTAAGGTCGCTTCTTTAGACTTAGAACAATTATTGCAACAGCAGCAACAGCTTGAGCAACAGTACCAACGCTGGTTTGGTAAAAATGATGGTTTACAGATTTGGCATGACATGGGCATTACACAGCCAGAAAAAATTCCGATGTTGTCTGCCCATGAAGTTGTGTTGTTAAAGCAAGGATGAGCTCATGAATACAGAATTACTTTTACAACAGTTGTTTCCGCATCAACTGGATTATCAGATCGAAGGTTATGTGATTAAGGGCAATGCGCAAACGGATGCAGGCCCAGTGCGGATTCTTGGCACAGTCAATGCCGCCCCGATTAATCAACAGATTGCCATGGAATTGGCCGGTGAAATCTTAGAGCTAGTACAGCAGAAACAACAGACGCCTGTGGTGTTTATTGTGGATACGCAAGGTCAAGCGCTTTCCCGTGCTGATGAGTTACTGTGCTTAAACCGTACCTTCGCGCATTTGGCATCTTGTGTTGACCTACTGCGCAGAAGTGGACATGCCAACCTCGCGATTATTTTTGGTCAAGCCGTCAGTGGTGGGTTTTTGTCCTACGGGCTTATGGCAAACGAAGTTTATGCACTCAGTGATTCGCAAGTGAAAGTCATGGACTTAAACGCGATGGCACGGGTCACTAAAATTCCAGTCGAAAAGTTAAAAGAGTTGTCGCAAAGCTCAGCTATTTTTGCCCCAGGGGCAGAAAACTTTTACAAAATGGGCGCAATCAATGCCATTTGGCCAGATTTGGAGACAGACTGGGTCAGCCAAGCATTGTTAAATCAACAACAACATCTTGAGGTTTATCTGACAGATCAACGCCGTGTGGTGGGGCAGCAGCGTCAAGGGCGTGTGTTGTGTAATGCCATTATTGAGAAAGTTGTACACAGTTAAGGAAGCAGATATGGATCGTCATGACTTAGCTTATCTTCGTGATTCAGTAACCTTACATTTTTTAGATGTTTCTTTACCAGAAACGGTGAAACAAAAGGTGTATCAGTTGTTGAGCCAACATATTCCAATGACTGTTTGTCGGCAGGAAGATATGGATGTGGGACAAGTGAAGCTGGCGATCAACTGCTTGGTTGAGGGCTATAAATATCGTGTGGCGTGCTTAGTCGAGAAACACGATATCGAGCAGATCACTCGACCGCTTTCTCTACAGGCTTTGTTAGAAGCTGACTCGCAGCTCCTACAGCGTAAACAATTGAGTGATTTTGCAGATCATTTAGAACAATTGGGTTGCAAAGTGTATGTTTATGGCTCCTATGCCTATCAGTCCCTCACGCAGGAGGCTTATGTCAGGCCGACTTCAGACTTAGATCTGTTGTTGTATCCACAGCATCAACATGATGTACCAGAAATTTTACAGTTCATTCAACAAGTCCAAACCCAGAGTTCTATCCGGTTAGATGGCGAGATTCAAATCCATCCAGACTGGCATGTGTCATTTAATGAGTTAATTGCGGTTTTTCCTGAAATGAACCAGCAAGTGATCGTAAAAGGAATTCAGCGTGTCGAGATGCTGAGATTAGAACAATTATTCGAAGGGAAGCTTGAATATGCAAATGCTAAAACCGCATGAAGTTTTATGTCCGAACATTGTCAATACTGCTGAAAGATTAGACCGTTTGGCATGTATAGCGTTATTGGATGAAGCCAGTTTAGAACATAAGCCCGGTTTGGTTTGTCCAAGTTCGCAGGGCAGTCATCAGGATATGGACTTTAGCTTGTTCCAATGTAGTGTGGATGCCTTACAGGGCTATTTTCAGGCGCAATGTTTGAATGGCTATCACAATGTCAATTTTGAAGAGATTCGACAGTGTGGCATTTTAGCTGAACAAAAAATGATGGCTGCAACTCAGCAGATCAATACCCATAAAGGGGCAATTTTTAATTTGGGTTTTGCCAGTGCAGCAGTCGGGCAATGTCTAGCAACTGATAGTTCGTTGAATGCAGGCTCAATCAGTCAAAAAATTCAAAGCATTTGGCAGGATGAACTGTTACATCATTTAGAGCGAAATCCCAACAGTCATGGGCAACGCATGCGGAGTCAATATGGCATCACTGGGGCGATTGAAGAAGTGGCTTCAGGTTTTAAAACGGTGATGGATGTTGCCTTGCCAACGTATATCGAGATTTATAGCAAAACGGCCAATGCACAGCAGGCTGCAATTCAGACTTTATTCAGTCTGATGGCCTATGTACAAGATACCAATATTGTTTGGCGTGGTGGTTTATCAGCCTTATATATTGTGCAGGATCTAGCCAAGCAGTTTTTGGCTCGTGGCGGTGTGCTACAGCACAATTGGGTGCAAGACGTAGCTAAAGTGGAAGATTATTTCGTTCAGCATCGTTTAAGTCCGGGGGGCAGTGCGGACTTGTTGGGGGTGACTTTATTCATGCTGAAGGTGGAACATGAATTTCGCAATCATATTTAGTGGGCAAGGACTCCAAAGCTTAGCCCATGTGCAAGAGCTACTCAGTTTGGCGGATGAGCTTCATGTATCAGAGAGTTTAAAGCAACATTTGCCGCGACTATTTTGTTCCGATTTAACCGAAGCAGATTTGTATGCAAATGAATTTGCGCAGCCTTTTATTTTTGCTTTGCAATGGTGTCGTTGGCAAAAGTTAAAACCTGAGATTGAAGACCTTATGAGTTTCTCAGGTTATTCACTCGGAGAGTTAAGTGCACTCATTTGTGCAACGCAGATAGGTTTGGAGCAAGGACTATATTTAGCCCAGCAGCGTGCTTCGTTAATGTCTTCAGCCTCTCAGCATGCATGTGGCTTAATGGCTGTTCAGGGCATCAATCTCAATACACTTGAAGCGTTGTTGACTGAAACGTCAACCGCACTTTCCATTAAGCTCAGTGATAGTAGTTTTGTCGTGGGTGGGGCTGATGCCAATTTACAGCAGTTGACCCAGCAACTCGAATTGCGAGGAACACGTTTTGTTAAACGCTTGAATGTCACCATTGCATCGCATACTGCATGGATGGATGCTGCGGTTCAGCCCTATCAGCAGGTTTTGCAGCAACAAGACTTTGCTCGTTTATGCACGGCCATGATTAGCGGTTCGGGTGGGCATAAGTTTTTTAAGACCACAGATGCCGTGAGTGCGCTAATTCAGCAAATGAATCATGCGATTGATTGGGATGCTTGTTTAAGTGCAATAGAAGAAAATCAGCCTGATGTTGTCTTAGAAATTGGGCCAGGCAGCGCCTTAAGTAAAATGCTCTTGGAACGTAATCCAAATTGTATTGTACGTGCAGTGGATGATTTTAAAAGTTGGTCTGGATTGCAGGTATGGTTAGAAAAGCAAAGTATTGGATCATCTTGAAACGAAGATGATATGAAATGTATTCGGTGCTTTTTCGTTTTAAATCACATTCAGTCGTCCTGAAGATCGTTCAATGTCTACATCACTTCTTCAGTATGTAGATGAACTGAATAACACATGAAGAGCCGTGTTCCTTTATCCGCTTTTTGTCCTGATTAAATTAGCTTGAATCTACGACGAATGGTTGGTTTAGAAGGGCAATGGATTATTGATAGCAATCATGTTTATCGAGTTTTAAAACGCAGTATGAAGCTGAATTTTCTATTCTACATATCATCATTTATTTTTAATTTTTAAGCGATTACCTCACTCGTTTATGGGATTTTAGAACAAAATTGTGCTCCAAAATCTATAATCTTCTACTATGCGTATGGCATCACTATTAGATAAATAAAAATGATGAAACTAACAAAAAATGCCAAAAAATAAAAAAAATTATTGAAAATTTTAAAAAATGTGATAGATTTCACGATTACTTTTTATATGTGTGAACCTCTATATAAAAAAGTATCTATAAAAAGCAATGTTATTCATGGCGATTGCTTTTTGATTATCTAATTTAATAGTTTTAGGTCGTTATATGAAAAATTTTCTTACTACTGCATTATTGGCTTCTGCTGGTTTAGTTTTAGCTGGACAGGCAAATGCGGCTACCACTTCAAAAACGGCAACTGCTGACTTTAAAGTGAAAATTGAAGTGCTTTCTACTTGTGCAATCAATGCCACTGATATTGATTTTGGTAGTGTAAACAGTGCTGTGGCTGCAAATGATAAAACAGGAACATTAAATGTTACTTGTACAAGCCAAACACCATATAAAGTGGGTTTAGCAGGCAGTGGGAAAATGACACATGAGACAGATACTTCATCTAGCATCGCATATCAGTTATTCCAAAATACAAGTGACAAAAGCCAGTGGGATAATAATAGTAATCTATACTCAGGTGTAGGTTCAGGTAGCGTACAGGCTATTCCTGTTGTTGCAAAAGTATCTGGTTCAACAAATGTTCGAGCAGGTAAATATATCGACACGGTTACCGCTACAGTAACGTATTAATTTTTGCTATCGTAAGGATATTCTTCACGAAAAGGGTATCGGCATGAAAAATACGTCGCGTTGGTCAAATGTACTGCGTAAGTGTAGCTTAGGTATATTGGCAACGAGTATTTTTATGATACAGGCGCATGCTGCAAGTTTGCAGGTTGCGCCTATTTTATTGGAATTTTCGCCTCAAGAAAAAGTCAAAGAACTTTGGTTAACCAATACTGGGGATGAAGCCATCCAAGGTCAAGTTCGAGTAAATGCTTGGACGCAAACCAATAATCAAGATATTTTAACCCCGTCTAAAGATCTGATCGCAAGCCCAATGGTATTGACGATTCCCGCAGGCCAAAGACAGTTGGTTCGTCTTATTCGTAGTACTGCAAGCAATAACCCATCTGAGCAAGCTTATCGTTTGATTGTTGATGAGCTACCGAACCCTCAAGCAGAAAAGCAAAGTGGTCTTCAGTTGTTGCTGAAATATTCAATTCCTGTATTTTTTAAGGCCTCAAGCACTGATGTCATTCAACAAGGTGTAACCTCGCTCAATGGCATGACATTTAAATACAATGCGAACAAATTAACGGTTACTAACCTGTCTCCGCACTATAAACGTTTTAGCCAGTTTGCCTATGTTGATGCGCAGGGGCAAAAAACACCCATCCAAAAAGGACTCATGGGGTATGTGCTGAGTGGTCAAAGTATGCAATGGTCTATTCCTGCTACGATAAATGTCAAACCTAATGGAAAATTTGTAGCAGTTGTAAATATGGATGTTCGGGAACAAGAACTTCCTATATCTCCTTGATATCTTATGTCTTTGGGAGTTTCTTCATTGAACGTTCGAGTCGGTCGTTTACTCTGTGCAGGGCTAATTATTGTTATTGCTCCTCACGTTTTTGCAGAGTCGGACTCCCCAGAGCAAGCAAGTGAAATCCAGCAAGACTTATACTTGGATGTCGAACTTAATCAGTCTGTTCAGCCACAAATTGGTCATTTCCTGCAACGAGGTCAACAGCTTTATATAGACCGTGCATCTTTAGATAGTTTTGCCATTCATGCGGATGCTCCGCAAATGCTCATAGATCAAGCTACTTATATTGCGCTTGATCAAATTAATGGATTGAGCTATCAGTATGATAATTTGAATCAGAAAATATCAATACAAGTGCCCGTTGAGTTGTTAAGCGGACAAAACCAATATGGTTATCAAGCTTTACCTGCCGCCAGTATCAACCCATTACAAGAAAAAAAGGGGCTGTTACTTAACTACACGGCATTTGCCCAACAAAATGATGATGTTTTTTCATTTAATGGTTGGAATGAGCTACGCTATTTTGGCTTATTTAATGGCGTTTTAAGTCTGTCAGGAAATTATCAGTATCGAGATCATGTCGCGACTGATGGTCAAATACTTGATACGTATTGGGAAAAAGATTTTCCAAATCAATTGCTGCGATTGCGTTTAGGTGATGCTCAAAGTGATGCGCTTACATGGACACGTTCAACGCGTTTGAGCGGTTTGAGCATATCTAAAAACTTTGCATTACAGCCTTATACGGTAACCACGCCCTTAATGAGTTTTAAGGGTCAGGTGACTTTGCCCTCTCAAATTGATCTAATTATTAATGGGATCAAGCAATCTTCACAAAATGTGGTACCAGGGCAATTTGATATCCAAACCATCCCGAGTATTACGGGGGCTGGAAATGCCCAGATGGTCATTACCGACATCAATGGTCAGCAGCAAGTTCAAAGTTTTTCTTTGTATCGTGCCAATCATTTATTGGCACAGGGACTAAATGATTGGTCTTTGAACTTGGGTTATCCTAAGCTTAATTATGGTCTATCTTCTTTTGATTATGCGAATGATCCCGCTTTTAGTGGAAATTATCGTTATGGGCTAAGTAATACTTTCACAGTAGAAACGCATGCCGAGCTTACGGAACAATTGCAACAAGCAGGTTTAGGAACAGTTTATCAATTAGGCAAGCGCGCAGGGCAAATCAATGTTTCCTATGCTTATAGCCATACATCCGAGCAACAAGGTCAATTGTTGGGTTTTGGCTATAGCTGGAACTCCGCATTGCTCAGTCTAAACTATAATGGCCTACGTCAGTTCGGACAGTTTAATGATATTGCAAGCTTAAACGATGCAACATTTGCAAGCCAGTCCGATCAATTTTATATGGGACTAAATACTAAATTTGGACAATTTGGCGGTAGCTATATTCAGCAGGAATACATAGATCAAGCGAGTAATCGTTTTGTTTTGCTCAACTGGTCTTATATTTTACCGCGACGAATGAACTTGAGTTTGAGTTATAGCCGTGACTTGTTAAATAAAGAGAATAGTTATTATCTATCTTTAAATTTACCATGGGCAAAGCGTAATTCTGCGACACTTACCGCTCAGCGTAGCAATGACCAAAACCAAATGAGTCTGAATGTTTTACATTCTGTGGATCAAGACCAAGGTGGTTTAGGTTGGCAAGCTTTAGCCAACCATACTGAGCAATATTCACAATTTCAGGGGCAGTTGGATTATTTAGGACGTTATGGTTTGGCACAATTTAATGTGCAACATACCGAATCTGATCAACAAAATAATACCAGTGCTTATGCTTCTGTGAGTGGTGGGTTGGTGATTTTAAAAGATACAGTATTAGCTAAACGTCTGGGCAATGGTTCATTTGCAGTTGTTTCAACAGATCAAGTTGCAGATGTACCTGTACGTTTAGAAAATCGTTTAATTGGCAAAACAAATCGGAAAGGTTATTTACTGCTTGATTATTTAAATCCATATCAACATAACAGTGTGGCTGTAGATACTTTGGATTTACCGATCAATTTAAAAATTGAAACGACCCAGCAGGATGCAGTTCCTCGGCAGTCGAGCGGGGTATTTATTCGATTCCCGATGTATCAGGTCAAATCAGTACAACTTCAAGTGGTCGATTTGCAAGGAAATAACCTTTCGGTAGGAACTTCTGTCTGGCAAGAAAAACCAAATGAGCAACTTCAACCGACGACTATTGTGGCGCATGATGGTATGGTGTATTTGGATAATGTAAAAAATAATACCCTATATATAGGTGATCAGCTCAAGCAGTGCAGAGTAAAGTTGCCAGATCTTGAAACTTTAAATGGTTATAGTGATTTGGGGCAAATCGTATGTCAGTAAACTACAGTCACTGGTTTAAAATGAACTATTCTAGCCAGTATTTGGCTTGTATTGGCTTGTTGCTCCTTAGTTGTGGGCTGATCTATTCGCCTGCGTATGCAGAAAGCTGCTGGATTGGGGGGGCGACTCTCAGTTTAGGTACTGCAAATGCTCAAGGTTCTTCTACTGCCTCAACGGACGTCACGGTTAGCTGTAACTCTAATTGGAGTCAGCCAGTCACATATAAAATGTGTTTAGCAATTGATAGTACATCTCCTTCGGGGAATGATCCTCGTAGTATGATTAGCTATAATCCTGAAACACTGCTCAATTATCATTTGTACTATGATGCTGCGCGAACGTACAAAATTCCAGGTTCAGACCGTAAAAGTCAGGCGCAGTGCCAGACTTTTCAAGTCGAGGCTGGCCAGGCGAATGCAAGTACTCAAATTAAAATATATGGACAAGTGCTCGCTGGGCAAGTGGTTCCTGCGAGAAGTTACACCACAAATAGTGTAAATCTGAAACTTTATTCTGCTTTTCGTTATGGTTCTGCAATACCCAGCAATGAAGAGGTTTTTGCAAATTCAAATACAGGAAATAATAATCTCATCGTTAACTCCAATTATGAAAATAGTTGTTTAATCCAATCGGCTACGGATATTGACTTTGGAGCTGTTGAGCAATTAAACACCCCATTATTTGGTTCAGGACTTATTCGTTTGGCTTGTCCAACAGGAACCAGTATGCAAGTTAGTTTGGATAATGGCGTAAATGCGCAAGGAAGCCAAAGACGAATGAGAAATGCAGTGGGAAGTTATATTCAGTACAATTTATATAAAGATGTTAGTCGTTCACAAATATGGCAGGCGAATGTTTTTTATCCTGTAGATAACCAGAGTGTTCCTGTGTATGCAGCTGTTCCAGCTCAAACGATCACAAGTGTTGGACAATACTCCGATACAATCACAGTCACTTTAACTTACTAAGTTGCTCATTATTCATTGTAAGCTTAATAGGTAATGGTTGCGGTCACTTTGTCACTATATTGTCCTGCAGGAACATTAGCATTGGGAACTTTTCCCCAAATGGTAATATTTTGCGTTTGCCCAGTACCTTGTTGAGACAAACGATTGTCTGCAATATTGCCCCATTCTTTACTCATGGCAGCATCTTGGTATAGCTGATAAGGAATTTGTATAGAAATATCATTACTATGTTTTAAACTGCCATTGCTGTTTAACGCAATGTTATAGGGTGTTCCATTGGTACAATAAACATTTAAACTTCCTGTCGCTTGCACATTCTGTGCATTACGAGTCACTGTTCCAAAATCAATATCCGAAGTACTGCCTGTTCCAATATCGCAAATTTCTGTAACTTGCATTTTAACTTTAAATTGTGAGGATTGACGATCACTCATGGTATACGCCGAAACAGAAATGACGGCAAGAATTGCGAAAGAATATTTGAAAAGTTTCATGGTGTACTGTCTCCACGAGACTACAATGATTATCAATAGTTATGTGACTAATATAGGGAAATATAGCGTTGATTACTATAATTTATATTACATAATAATGCAGAAACTGAATTATATTTAATCGTTTGGTAAAACCATGTTGGTATAAGTTATAGAAAAACTGTTTAAATATCAAAGTAATGTAAATAATATTAAGAATATTTCACCAGTGTCACGAATTTTAAACGGTGCCCTTGCATGATGGTTGTTTAATAAATAAGCATTGGGGACAACCGTGATTCTTCGAAATAGAGCCATTAAGCTGTTAAGTTTGAGTGGTGGTTTTTTATTGTGTAGCAGCGTACTTGTTGGATGTAATGACGACGATAATAAAAACAATACTGCACCTGACGTGCAGAATAAAGCACTCGAAGTCAATCTTCTCCACATTAATGATAGCCACTCACACTTAGATGAGGAGACGGTAAAATTAATGTTAGAAACTTCGGCAGGAAAGCGAGAGGAAATCCAAGTCTCGAATGGTGGTTTTGCACGAGTCACAGCATTGATGAATGATTTGGCGAGTCGTGAGAAAAATGCAATCAAAATTCACGCAGGAGATGCCATAACGGGGGATCTCTATTTTACCTTGAAAGAAGGTGAGGCCGAGGCAGACCTTATGAATACGGTATGTTTCGATACGATGACCTTGGGCAACCATGAATTTGATAATACAGATGCTGGTCTACAAAAGTTTATGGGTTTTTTAAACGATAAAGGCAGTTGTAAGACTAAAACTCAGATACTCAGTGCCAATGTCGAGTTTGGGCCAAGTTCACCGTTGTATCGAACAGATTTGGTGAAGCCGTATACCATTATAGAAAAAGAAGGGCAAAAAATTGCATTGATTGGCCTCACCATTGCCAATAAGACCAAAAATGCATCACGCCCAAATACAGATACAGTATTTAAAGATGAAGTGACTACTGCACAGAAATATATTGATGAACTAAAACAGCAAGGCATCAATAAAATTATTGTACAGTCGCATTTGGGTTATGGGGCGGAAAAAGAACTGGCTACACAGTTATCTGGAGTTGATGTGATTGTGGGCGGAGATTCGCATACTTTATTGGCCGATGCAAAATTGAAGAACTATGGCATCACCCCTGAGGGTGATTATCCAACTTTATTGAAAAATAAAGAGGGTGATCAAGTTTGCGTAGTACAAGCATGGCAATATGCGTATGTGGTGGGGCAGTTAAAAGTCAACTTTGACGCCAATGGTAAAGTTGATGCTTGTACAGGTAAGGCCAATGTATTGATTGGTGATGACTTTAAACGTACCGCAAAAGATGCAGTCCTACTGAATACAACTGAAATCGCGCATATTAGGCAAGATGTTGAAAATAGCAATGCTTTACAAATTGTACAGCCTGATGCGACGGCTTTAAGTATTTTAGAACCGTATAAAGTGGCTAAAAATTTATTAGGCAAAGAAATTGTAGCAAGAGCTGAGAGCAATCTTTGCTTACGTCGTGTTCCAGGCACCACTAGAGATGCCTCACGTTCAAGTCTAGGAGATATTTGCAATAAAGCTGATTTCACCAATCAACATGGTGGAGATGTGCAACAATTGGTGGCAGAAGCCTTTTTACAACAAGGCAAAAAGTATTTTAATGCGGATATTTCGATTCAAAACGGTGGCGGGGTCAGAGTCGATGTACCACAAGGCGATATCACGGTTGAGAAAATTTATACGGTCTTGCCTTTTAAAAATACATTGGTGCAATTACAAGCCACAGGGCAGGAAATTAAATCAACTTTAGAAGATGCGATTGATGCCGTGGTTTTGAACAACACTGGCAGTTATCCCTATACAGGGGGCTTAACGTGGGATGTCGATTTAACCCAAACCAAAGGCCAACGGGTATCGAATTTACAAGTGCGAAATGCTGATGGACAGTATTTGCCTTTAAATGTAAACCAAACCTATCAAGTGATTACCATTAATTTCCTTGCCGATGGTCAAGACTTTTATACCAGTTTAAAAGGTATTACGGGTGATCGTCGGATTGATGTGGGTTTAGATTATGCTGAAGCTTTCTTACAGTATGTCGAAAGCATGCCAGGTGCGAAAGGACAAAAGGTGTTAACACGCTTACCTGTTGAGCACTACAGTACACAACATTATAAAGAGTAAAGCTGGTTTAATGTCTCAAAGTCAGTCGGTATGTAACTGACTTTGAGGCCATTCAAACATCAGCTTAAATGAGCAATCATCCGTATTCGATTTCATTTAATTTTTGAGACTTCGCTACATAAAAATACGACTTATACGTGCTGATTTAGTGCATAGACATAGGCCTGTTGTATTTGTCCATTCTCTAAAATGACCTCAGTTAAAACACGCTGATATTCACTGCCTTCGAACTCATCCAAGCTGTTCCACAGGCTATCTAATTGTTCTGAACTAAAAATATATCCATCAATAGTTTGCCCATCTGGACTCAGTGTCAGGCCAGGAAAGCCAAGTTCTGCACCCCAACCAGCTTCTTTAAGCCATCCTTTCACAGAGCCTTTGCGCCATGTACCGCCAATCGCTTCTAAAATATGGGCATTGGGTTTATTGGGAGCTAAGGTACCGTAGACAAATAAGTGTTGTTGCATGAGGTCGAAATTCCTAAGGTGTTGGGGTGGATGAATGGAGTGGTTTTATTGAAAAAATAACGATGAGTGCAATTAGGATCAGAAAAATATTTAAGATAACGATGCCATTCCAGCCATAGCTTTGCCAAATATTTCCGCCATAGGCGCCTATAATGCTTGAACCTAAATAATAAAAAAGCAGATACAAGGAGGTGGCGTGGCCTTTATTGGATGTTGCGAGTTCGCCTACGCGACTGCTGGCAATGGCATGGGCAATGAAAAAGCCAGTGGTCACACAGCCAATACCAAGAATAATCAGAAATAAAGATGCGGAAAGGGTGAGTAGCACGCCTAAAAGCATGCATGAAAAGCCCAAAATCATCACCTGCTTTTTGCCTACTCGGTCTGCGATATTGCCTGCGATAGAAGAGGAAATAATACCCAAACTATAAGATAAAAAGATGAGGCTGATCTGAGTTTGGCTTAAATGATAGGGTGCTGCAAACAGTCTAAAGGTCACATAATTAAACAAAGTGACAAAGATACTGGTGAGCAAAAAACCGATGACATAAATTTTTAACAGCCGTGTATGACTTAAGTGTGCATACCATGCATGTAGATGGAACTTAAAAGAGAGACCTTGCTGGGCAGTGAAATTTCGCGAATTAGGTAAGAGTTTCAAAAAACCTAATGCACAGAACAGACAGATGCCGCCGAGAATCGCCATGGAAATACGCCATGAGAAAAATTCGGTCAAAATACCCATGCCAACACGTCCCATCATGCCGCCAAATGCTGTGCCTGCAATATATAGCCCCATGGTTTTAGCTAAATCTTTCGGGCTAATTTCTTCTGCAATCCAAGCCATAGCAACAGCAGGAACTCCACCCAAAACAAAACCTTCTAAGCTTCTTGAAAGCATGAGTACATGCCAACTCGGTGAAACTGCGCACACGACATTAAGTATTGAAGCCAAAAGCATCGAGAAAAACATCAGCCCTTTTCTGCCCAATGTTTGCGAAAAAGCACTGGATAGCACGATCGACATGGCCAAAAAGCCCGTGGTTAAAGACAGTGCTAGTGCACTTGCACTAGGTGCAATATGGAAACTTTGACTTAAATTGGGTAGCAAGGGCTGTACGCAATAGATTAGCGAAAAACTGGCAAAGCCTAATAGGAACAACGCCATACCCGCTTTTTTATATTCCCGTGTACCTTTGTTGATCGTTTGTGGAATGGGTTGCTGAAAGGTAGACCAGTCTGCTTCTATCGAAGAGCTCAGTTTCATGACTTAACTGACTTAATATGGAGAAGAGCTTTTATTTTAAGAAGTGCAGATGTATATGTATAATATATATAACTCAATAATGGTATAGCTTTTATATATGGAACTACGCAATATTCAGTACTTCATTGCTATCGCAGAAGAGCAAAGTTTCTCTAAAGCAGCCTTGCGTCTTGGCATAAGTCAGCCACCGTTGAGTATGCAAATTAAAAAGTTGGAAAATGAAATCGGCGTTGAACTTTTTTATCGTTATTCTCATGGTGTTGCACTGACACCAGCAGGGGAAACTTTTCTTAAAATGGTCTTGCCCGTTCAGAACCAACTGAAAAATGCAGTGAAATTGACCCAAAGTACGGCAAATGGTGAATGGGGAGAACTAAGGCTAGGCTTTACAGGCACCTCAATTTTAAATTCTTTAATTCCGACCGCCATCCAAGCATTCCAGCAGCGATATCCGCAGGTGAATTTGGTGTTAAAAGAAGACAATTCTTTGATTTTAATTGAAAGTTTACTGAATAATGAATTAGACATTGCGATTGTTCGGCCACCTGCACAGTACCCGAAAGCTATTACGATTCGTAACTTGATTGATGAAAAGTTGATTGCTGCTTTGCCTTTACATTATCCCGCAGATGAAGAGATGGTGGATTTTGCAGAATTTGCACATGAAAGTTTTATTGTTTCTCCACCTGAGGTGAGTGCTGGGCTGTATGCTGCGATTCTAAATACTTGCCAACAGCATGGTTTTACCCCAAAAGTTGGACAGCAAGCGCCTCAGATTGTTTCAATTTTATCGTTGGTTGCGGCGAACTTAGGGATTTCTTTGGTGCCTGAGTCCACCCAACAGCTCAAAATTGAAGGGATTAAATATAAATATCTAAAAAATAAAACCGCAACCATTGGACTCGGTATTGCGTTTAAAGCAGATCTGCATAGCCAACCTGCAATCAACTTTTCCAGCTTATTGAATAGTATTGTGAGACAACATCACCTTTTAAATGCTTCACTTTGATTCCATGTATTTCGCTTGAGTCTGAGTTGTCAGTACATAATCCATCGAGTTAAAAGTATGTTATATCAGGGTGATCAGTTCAATTTAGTTGTAGTCCCATTGTCCTCTAAACAGCTAAATTAAAGCTGTTTAGAGGACAATGGAATAAATGATTTAGGCCATTAACTTACGGTTTCGTTTTAACTGCTGTAACCCTTCTAACATAAGCACACATACTGCGAGCC
The DNA here is from genome assembly GCF_008980265.1 of Acinetobacter sp. TUM15064. NCBI lineage: Bacteria > Pseudomonadati > Pseudomonadota > Gammaproteobacteria > Moraxellales > Moraxellaceae > Acinetobacter > Acinetobacter sp. TUM15064. The sequence continues at coordinate 54,694 of NZ_BKFU01000005.1, forward strand.
AAATGGCGATATAGGTTGGCCATTCTGCCAAAGTAATACTTTCACCTAAGGCGATTGAAACGGCCACTAACAATACGGGTTCGACATAAACCAACAGTCCAAACAGACTTAAGTTTAAATGCGGGGCAGACAAGGACTGAAATGCCAAAGCCAGTGCACTGATTAATCCAAGTCCTGAAATGAGCCACAGTGTATGTGAACTTGCAGATAGGCTTTCTGTGACGATAGAACCGTGCATAATAAAGTATAGACAGACAGGAACACTTAGCATCATGTCAAACCAAAGTCCGCCTATATTATTCGTCTCCGTTTTTTGTCTGAGCCAAAAATAGATCGGATAACCCAAGCAAATCAGCAGAGTGGGCCAAGTCAGGGTTTGAGAAATGGCTAAGAGATTCAATATCCCCAGTACTGCAAAAACACAGGACAGTTGTTGAAAACGAGACATTCGCTCTTTAAACGCAATCCGACCCACAATCACCATGCTAATTGGCATCATAAAATAACCGAGTGAAACATCCAGTCCATAGCCATGACTGGGTGCCCACATAAACAGCCACAACTGAATCCCAATTAAAAACGAAGATAACACGCGTGTTAAAACGAAAAAGCGCTCTTGGTAGAAACGGCGATAAATCACAATCACCTGAGACCAATTGCCTTTTAGCCATATAAAAAGTGTCAAACAGGGAATGCTCAATACAATGCGCCAGCCGTAAATTTCTGTGCCTGACAAAGAGCCCAATAGTGAAGTATAGGCAAACATTAATGCAAATAGCACTGATGCCGTGACATTTAAACTAATGCCAAGTGTTGTATTGGGATGCTGAGGCATAAAACGGGTCTTAAAACGCATGAATAAGTGATATTTTATTGCAGTCTTATTGATAAATTGGCTTATATTGTTTAGCTTAAATGAGAAATTTTCTCGTGGAATGCGCTTGATGCAATTAGATAAATTTGATTTCGCTTTATTGCAGCATTTGCAAAAAGATTGCCTCACGCCACTACGAGAATTGGCAGACTTGGTGCATTTATCAACCGCCTCAGTACAGCGTCGCATTCAAAAATTAAGAGACAGTGGTTATATTATTGGTAATAACGCAGTACTGGATCCAGACAAACTGGGGCAGGTGGTTACGATTTTTGTCGAGGTTCGTGTTAACCAAACTCATGTGACAGATCTTGATGTGTTAAAAGCGAGTTTTTCAATACCAGAAGTACAGCAGTGTTATTACGTAACAGGTGAGGCGGACTTTATGTTGGTACTTTTGGTACCGAGTATGAGTCGCTTTCAAGCCTTATGTGATCAGCTTTTTCATCAGAATGCGAATGTACAGTGGTTTAAAACCACTGTTGTGTTAGAGCGTATCAAAACAACTTTAACTGTGCCTTTTCAGTCTTAAATGAAGGACAACGCTGTATCACACAAAAGCATCAGTTTTATCTGATTTAAATATATTGCTTGATCTAGCATTCACCTAATAAAAGCTGATTGCAATTAATAACAAGCCGATTCCTACCCATAGACCTTCTGCTGAACGTTGGTAGGAAACGCAGATCAGACATAGAGTCAATACAATGGCCCCCCACAAATATGATTTGACGTTTGGTGTAAAAATGACAACAAAAACCAGCACGCTAATCAAGATGTTGGCAAGACGAATGAACCGAACTGGGTTCATGTCAAGCAAGCTCTAACTTCATCTCATACCATTGCATTCCTCCATGAGTCGAATCTGATTTTTGCAGGAGTTGAAAACCAAATTTCTCATACAGTTTGAGATACTGTTCTTTACACATCAAATAGATTGCAGCTTTGTTCAGGCTTTTTGCTTTCTCAATAAAAGCGGTCATGAGTTTTGCCGAATAACCTCGTCCTTGAAATACAGGGTCAACAACGACAGACATGATGACAAGGTTCGCGCCAGAGGGGGTATGGCCTTTTAATTCTTTAAAGTGTTCATCAGACATTACGACTTTATCGGCGCAGCCACTATTAATGAAACCGATAACATGACGTTCCACTTCTAAAACAATGAAACCTTCGGGATATTGTTCGGCTCGAATTTGAATTTTTGCTTGGCTTGCCGCCTCATCTGCTGAATATGCTGCAGACTCAATTTCGAAACAACGTGCAACATCAGTGAGTTGAACAGAACGGATAATTTCTTGCATAAGAGAAACTCGGATAATTTTAAAAATATTCTAAAGCATAAATTAAGTGTATATACTGCATTTTATTACATTGAAAAATGAATAATATGCACTCTATACCTCATGCTTTTGATCTCAATTTACTCTTGGTTTTTCGCGCTTTGTATCAGCATAAAAGTGTAGCTAAGGCCGCTGAGTCTATTTATATCAGTGCTTCTGCCTTTAGCCATGCACTGAATAGATTGCGAGATGTGATGGAGGATCCTTTGTTTGTACGCATGAAAGGGGAAATGTTGCCAACCAAAAAAGCAGAGGAAATAGCGCCCTCCATTTTTGAAAGCTTAGCGCTCATCTCTCAGCAATTATTTCAAGTCGAACCATTTGATCCCCTTTCAAGTACGATGGAATTTGTGATTGGCACAACAGACTATACGGCTTTTTGTGTTCTGCCTTCTCTCATGAAAAGACTGAGTGTGATTGCTCCCAATATCAAAATAAGAATTATGTTTGAACAGCAAGAGGCGCTGTTTCAAAGTTTAGTCTTAGGGCATGTGGATGCAGTTATTGGATATTCCGAGCAGGGTGAAATGAATCATTCGGCAATAGTAGAGCAGCTCTGTTTTTCAGATCGTTATGTTGTTGTTGCACCTAAGCAATTGTACAGCACGATGCGACTTGAGGACTATGTGGAGGCAAAGCATATTCGAGTGAGTGCATGGGGGGAACATCATGGAATTGTCGATCGGGTCTTAAAAACCATGGGTATTACACGACAAATTGCGCTGGAACTACCAAATATGATGGTTGCACCTTATATTTTGGAGTCTAGCACTCTCATCATGACCTTACCTAGTAAAGCTGTTGAACAATTCAGAACGATACATGAGATTGATGTTTTTGACTTGCCGATTAAGGTCCCCGATTATACTGTCAATCTTTATACTTTGGCCTCGCATCAAACGACTTCACCCCAAAGTTGGCTGAGTCAGATTTTATTGAATGTTTTTGAGCCTGCAAATATTTGATGCTGTCTCTAAAAAATAGACCACTGATCAAGACATTAATCAGATCAGTGTTTTATACATCCCGCATTTTAGTCAATAAAGAATCGGCGAGCCGATATAAAGCCATGATACTGACCCCATAAGCCGACATAATTAAAGGAATATTGGGCCTGACACCCGCAATGAAGCTATAACGAATGCAATCAACCAGATACGTTATTGGATTGAACGCATGGATCATCTGCCAATGGGGAGACAGCGCATCAATATCATAAAAAATCCCCGATGAGAAAAGTAAAGGCAAGAGGATAAAGTTGGGAATGACTGCCAGTTGGTCAAAGTCATCAATCAGAAAGGTACTGATTAAGCCACACAGTGAAAAGAATACCGCACTAATGAAAAGGATCATAAATAGGACTATGGGGTGCATTAGGCTTAGATCTGTAAGCGCCCATGCCATGAGACTACTTATCATTGCAACCATAAAAGCCCGCATTAAACTGCCCATCAAATAACCATGCACAATCAGATGATTAGACATGGGGCTAGTCAGTAGTTCTTCTAAGGTTTTCCTAAATTTAGCACTAAAGAAGCTAAGGCTAACATTGTCATAACTACTGGTGATGACCCCCATCAGGATTAACCCCGGCACAATAAAGTGCAGAGAGTTAGCTTGATCTGTGCTATTGGCGAGTGGTATGGCCAAATTATGAAAAATGAATAAATATAAAGTCAGCGTCAGTGCAGGAGCGAATAAGCTTTGCGGCCATATTCGCAGAAATCGACGAATTTCTTGAGTTGCCAAGGCATGCACGGCTACTAGGCGTTGATATCCATTCATTGTTTAACTCGAAATTGAGTGAAATCGTTTATTTCAAGACTTATCACATAAGCATTTACTCAAGCAGTCAGCAGGGTTGCCAACGACTTGGGTATAGAGCCGTCAGTGCTTATTCAAAATCTTTGTCTGTATAGAGCTTGGTTTTTTTCACCGCTTCAATGTCTTTGGCACCACCGAGCATCATGTTAATGCGGAGTTCTTTATTGAACTGTTCCATCACTGAGTTGACGCCTTCAGCACCTCCCAGTTGTAGACCGTAGAGAATTGGGCGACCAATGGCAACCACATCAGCACCGCTGGCTAAGGCTTTAAATACGTGTGAACCACGACGGACACCACTGTCAAAAACAATCGGTACACGCTTATTGACGACTTTGGCAATGCCCGGCAACACATCAAAAGAGGATGGACCACTATCTAACTGACGACCGCCGTGGTTAGATACCCAAATGGCATCGGCACCCGCACGAATGGCCATGTCAGCATCCTCAGGCGATTGAATCCCTTTGACAATCACAGGCAGACCAGTCAATTTTTTTACATATTGAATGTCCGACGGGGTGAAGGCTTGTTTGGCTTGGGCATAAATTTCGCTAATACCAGCCCCTTTACCTGTCTTCGAGCCATCTTTATTTTGTTGAGCAAACAGTTCTAAATTTGCAAAGCCCAAGGGAAACTGGAAGTTGTTTTTAATGTCATCCTCACGGTAGCCACCGACAGGTGAGTCCACTGTTAAAATGATGGCTTTAGCGCCATGCTCTTTGGCACGCTTCAAGGTAAACTCATTGAACTTGTCATTTTTACTCATGTAAAGCTGAAAGAAGAAAGGGTTTTTTCCTGAAACTTGAGCCACTTCTTCAATGGTTTTATTGCCATAGGTGCTGAGTGAAAAAATAGAACCTGCTTTTGCCATACCTTTGGCAGTTGAAAGCTCACCATCGACATTGGCTAAACCCTGAGCAGCCATAGGAGCTTGAATAATCGGGGTTTTTAAGTCAATGCCCAAGAACTTGGTATTGAGGTTAATATCTTTTAGTTCAATGCCTTGCATAATACGTGGCATGATATATTTTTTGTCAAAAGCAGAAGTGTTACTTCGTAAGTTATTTTCATCTTCTGCGCCGCCACGAATATAACCAAAAGCACCCGATTGCATTTGCGCTTTGGCTTGCGCTTCTAAAGATGCAATATTCACGATTTTAATCGGCTGATTCACGCTGCTGGCTTTATAGCTGGTCTCTGCTGCATTGCTGAAGCTGGTGGCAATGGCGATTGCCAATGTACTGATGGATAAGACAATTTTATGGTGCTTTGACTTCATTTCGATGTTCCTTCCTGATTCAAACATATAGATGATTGGACTAGAATGTGTTGGGAGATGACGTTATTTTTTATTTTTTAGGCGTTCAAAACAATAAGTAGGATAGGAAGAAGTGTCTCATCTATATGACGAATACAGCTTAAATGTACTTTACATATGGGTATAGTAATCGGGTCGTGTCAGCTCATTTACCCCATAGCAGCTTAATTTCAAAAATATATGCTATCTTCTAAATCGTATTGCGACGTGATCTAACATGAAATCAATTGTCTGCTATCAACGTTGTAGGGCTATTTAATTTGATGTGTCTTTCTAGATCATTCTTTTCTATTTTTTAGGTTCTAAAATGCAAAAAGTACGTTTCATGTGTGCATCAGTTATTGGTGCAGTATGTTTGCTGATATCCCTGTGTACGCAAGCAAAGCCCAATGCACCGCATATCACACTCATTTCTCAAGTGAATGGGCCTTCTTATAAAACCGATTTAGCAATTCAGTCGCACTTACAAGCAGAGGGTTATCAAGTACAGATTCTTGATCAGAGCCAAGATCCTAAACAAATTAAAAATACAGATTTAGTGATTTTATCCTCAACTGTAGGTTCAAAAAATTTAAAATCTGGCTGGCGGTATCTGTCTATACCCTTGATGACATGGGAAAGTGATTATGTTGATGACCTTGCAATGACTGGGAAGAGAACAGGAACGGATTTTGGTGAGGTAGAAAAAACACGCTATTTATGGTTGGTCAATGCACCGCATGAGTTATCTGCTCAACTCCCCGCAGGTACAGCAAATGTATATAGCAAACAAGAAAGCATGAATTGGGGGAAACCTGGTTTAGGTGCAACGATTATTGCAACCGTTTATGGTGAACCTGAAAAAGTTGCTATTTGGGGCTATGAAAAAGGCGCAACCATGGATTATGAATCTTTAGCGCCAGCCAAAAGACTCATGTTTTTCCTGCATAATAATACATTTACTCTGTTGTCTAATGATGGTTTAAAGCTATTTGATCGTTCTGTTGAATGGCTACTCAAGCCTTAATCATCTGCAAGAGCAAGACACTGTAACAGTGTATAACTGCTAAATTTTGGATTCATACGACCAAGCGCCTTGATTTGGATGTGTACACACTGTAGTAGACTATATTTAGATAAAAGAGTCGTTAAAATTAAACCGCATCATCAGAGGGATTCTAAACTGAATTGTTTTTATGGTGCGTTTGGAAACTGAAGAATAAAACTAGAAAAAGACATCAATAAAATTCTGTTATAGTTTTTTACCGCCTTACTGTAGCTACTTACTTCCATCAAATCGGATGAAAATTTGTTTCAAGAAAGAATCACAATCTTGATGGTGGCCTAATGTTTGTAACACAGCAACTGAATACAATGTCTGAACTGATTGAAGGACAGGGATTTTCAGAAAAACTACAGCATGTGCTGGCTCAGCAATATCTAAACTTAGAAGCAACATTGCTACGTGCCAAAGTTTTACGTGATTTTGCAAGTTCAAAAGTTCAGTATATTGTGCAGTCCGCTATTCAAGCAGAACAAGCTAGCGCAGCGTTTTTATTTGCACCTTTTATCTTGGCGAATCTAAATCACCCTGTGATTTATAACAGCCCAGCCACACCATCTGTTCTTAATATCCTCAACCGTTACTATCAAGCTGAGCAAAGACAAAACTTAAAAATAGATGATGTGCTTGAGGCACTGAATCTTTATTTAGATTTAAGTGATACCAGTTTAGACGATGTCGATTTTTTCTATAGTTCATTGATCAAAGCACTCTGTCGAACCGATGTTTCACAGATTTTCTTGGTGACTGCACTGGCACTCAATACGCAAAAAATAGCGGAACTTGAGCAGTTTTTTAAAGTAAAAATTTACTATATTCGCATCCATCCGCAAGATAGTATTATCGACAGTCGTGACTGGAATATGCGTAAATTATTCTTTAAAAACAAAGATGAACAGTATGTTGCTTTATGTGAAAAATTTGCCACGCTGAATGCAGAATTATTGTTGAGCTACGGCAGTTATAGCCTACAGCAAGCGACTCAATTGATCGAAGATATGTTTTATGCCGAGCATATCTATGAAAAATTATCGGTCTATGCCGAGTATATGCAGACCTGTTTACAACATGGTGTGTCACGCAATCAGGCAACTTTTTTAGCCTAATTGATAGTTTTGATACGTCCTCGAACACTGCTCCTTTTCATCTTTATGCATAGACATAGGTCACTCAGATGTTTTTATATACAGACTTTGATCAAAATTTATTAAATGAACGTGTCGCGCAATTTCGCGACCAAACCCAGCGTTATTTAGCGGGGAAACTGACCGAAGAAGAATACCGCCCATTACGTTTACAAAATGGTTTATATGTTCAGCGTTATGCCCCCATGCTACGTTTGGCAGTGCCTTATGGCTTAATGAACTCCGCACAACTGCGGAAGGTGGCCGAGGTTGCACAGAAGTATGATCGTGGCTATGCACATATTTCAACGCGTCAAAATATTCAACTGAATTGGCCGCAGCTTGAAGATGTGCCTGATATTTTGCAGGAACTTGCTACGGTACACATGCATTCTATTCAGACCAGTGGCAACTGTATTCGAAACACCACCACAGACCAATATGCAGGTGTCGTTGAAGGAGAGCTCACAGATCCGCGCCCGACCTGCGAATTGATTCGCCAGTGGAGTACTTTCCATCCTGAGTTTTCATTCCTTCCGCGCAAATTTAAAATTGCGGTTTGTGCACACCCTGAGCAAGACCGTGCTGCTACGACCTTTCATGATGTGGGCGTCTATGTGGTGGAAAATGAAGCAGGGGAGTTGGGCTATCAAATTAAAGTCGGTGGTGGGCTTGGACGCACACCTTTAGCGGGACATGTGATTAAGCCATTTTTAGCCCGTGAAGATTTAATTGCTTATTTAGATGCCATCATGCGTGTCTATAACCTGCATGGCCGTCGTGATAATAAATACAAAGCACGTATTAAAATTTTAGTGAAAGCCCTGACCCCAGCAGGTTTTGCTGAAAAAGTTGAAGCTGAGTTTGCACATACTCAAACACTACTCAAGGTTCAGCCCAGTGTCTTGGCGAAAATGGATGCGGTGTTTCAGCCATTTACCTATGAAGCTTTAGAACAATACGATTTTGAGGCTTTGTTCCAGCAGTATCCGAAGTTTAAACACTGGTTCAATATCAATACCCATGCACATAAAGTCGCGGGCTACCGCATTGTTACGATCAGCTTGAAACGGGCAGGTGTGGCGCCGGGGGATATGACTTCCGATGAAATGCGCTTAATTGCAGATTTGGCTGACCAATATACTTTTGGTGAGCTGCGAACCACGCATGAGCAAAATATTGCCTTAACTGACGTACGCCAAAAGGATCTGTTTGAACTGTGGCAAGTCTTGGATCGTGGCAATTTGGCCCGTGCACATATTGGCTTCCTGACCGACATGATTTGCTGTCCGGGTGGCGACTTTTGCTCTTTGGCAAATGCCAAATCTATTCCAGTGTATGAAGCGATTGCTCGCCGTTTTGATGATTTGGATGCTTTATATCATTTAGGTAAAGTTGATTTAAATATTTCAGGCTGTATGAATGCATGTGGGCATCACCATGTTGGCAATATTGGTATTTTGGGTGTCGATAAAAAAGGCGCTGAATATTACCAAATTAGCTTAGGGGGTAACTCAGATCATGATGCATCCATTGGTGATATTTTAGGCCCTTCATTTCCCGCAGAAGATATTCCAGATGTGCTCGAAGAAATTTTAAATACTTATTTGGATTTGCGTTTGGAGCAAGAATCCTTTTTGGAAACTTATAAACGTGTCTCCATTCAGCCATTTAAACAACGGGCTTATGCGGACATCGGATGATGTTGGACGTCCAAACTCCGTTGAAAACGCTAAAAACCGCGAGCTACCAAATCATGACTATTTTGGCCGTTTGGAGCGGTGCTTATGTCTTGCAAAAGCTGTTGAATCTGCCTGTTGCGTCGGGTGTGTTGGGCTTCTTTCTACTGTTGTTCTTACTCGAAATGAAGTGGTTGAAATTAGCCCAGATTGAACGCGGTGCAGATTTATTACTGGCTGAACTGTTGCTATTTTTCATTCCGCCTGTGGTCGGTGTGATTCAGTATCAGGATTTATTGATCGCCAGTGGTTGGAAAATTCTACTGGTGATTTTGATCAGTACCGCTTTGGTCATGTTGGTTTCGGTATATACCGTCGCTATGTGCTTAAAGCAAGGCGACTCAAAACCAGAACAGACGATGCAGGAAAATCAAGATGACTGAGTTTTGGGGTGTTTTTTACTTGGCTTGGACCGTGCTGTGCTATGTCATGGCAAAGAGGCTCTTTGTTCGAACCCAAAAAATCTATTTGTCCCCGATTATTGTTGTGCCCATCTTGAGCATCGTACTGATTCTAATATTTCAGCACCAGTTCCAAGACTATTACCACTATACCCAGTACTTGGTGGCGATGCTTGGTCCAATTACGGTGGCTTTTGCTATTCCTGTTTTTCGTTATCGCCGTATGGTTCAGCAACATTTTAAAGTGTTGCTGTTCAGCTCCAGCCTTGCCATGTTGGTGGGTATTTTCAGCAGTTGGTTTTTGGCGAGTCTATTGGACTTTGATGACATCGTTAAAAATAGTTTGTTGGCGCGTTCCATTTCGATTCCTTTTGCTTTGGTGCTCACCGAAAAAGTGGGGGGATCCATCAGCCTGATTCCACTCTTTACTGTGATTACAGGTTTGGTTGGTATGTTGTTGGGAGATGTGCTGTTGTTATGGATGCGGTGCAAGAACAGAATTGCTTCGGGTACTGCACTGGGTAATGCTGCACATGCTATGGGTATTGCTCGGGCCAGACAGCGTCATGAATTAGAAGGCGTCATTGCCAGCCTTTCCATGATTATTTCAGGAATCATTATGGTGCTATTTGCGCCATCGCTGATTGCACTGACGAAGTATCTGCTTGGCTTTATATCGTTTTAAATCAATAAGGAACCGTAGATGAATCCGATGTCACAGGCAAAGACAACGTTAAGCTCCCAAAGCTATGTTATGGCTTTTCTCTTTATTTTGCTCATGGTGGTAGCGGCTTATGGACTGAATGATCGTGAAATCATTCTGCCTGAAATGGCAGCGATGGCCGTTGGATTGTGGATTTATCGAGATAAACAGTGGCTGAATCAGCCAGATAAAATTTTTATTTTACCGAGTCTGACTGCTGTAATCGGGTTCTGTATTAATTTGATGCCAATTTCATATCTATTCAAACTGGTTTTGGTTCTCTGTGCCATGTTGCTGGTGATGCGGATGTTTAACTATATATTACCGCCCGCACTAGCCACGGGTTTCTTGCCGATTGTGACCCAAGCTTATGAACTATCGTTTTTGATTTCGATTTTTGTCACCAGTTTTATCCTGATGTTGGGTGTTGTGCTCTTTAAACTGAATCAGGGCATAGAGCGGAAAGGCAATTTTGATCGACGAAAAATAGGTGTGTATGCCAGTATTACTTTAATCGGTTTTGCACTCGCCGCTATTTTTAAGGTTGAAGCGATGGCACTGATTCCTCCAATTACAGTGGTGGTGTACGAATCATTAAATATGATGATGTATTCGTTGAAAATGTGCCTTAAGCAGATTGCTGTGTTGACACTGTCGATTTCAATTGCTGTGCTTATGCAGTTGTGGATTCAAGATGGGATAATACTCACCCTTATATATATGCCTTTAATGTTTCTTTTGCTCAAGCTCTTTGATATGCGCATTCCTGCGGTATATGCCTTTCCATTTTTGGTTTTTGTCTTTCCTCAAGACAGTGTGATGCCTTTACCTGTTGCCTCCTGCCTGATGGCGAGTTTTTCATTCGGCTGTGTTTATGTTTATCGTAGCTATTTTCAAAATATGGGTATTGAGAAATCCTATACATAGCTTTATGGTGATGGAGTAGCTGAAGTTTTTTTCATCACTTCTGGTGCAGGTAAATTGGTTTAGTGTTGATTGAAAGTGATTAAAACTATAGCGCGGTATTCGTGTTTAAATTGAATGTATTTTACGGTACGGAATAGACTTGTTTCTCAAACATCAAAATGAGTAGTAGATGTACATAAAAATACGTTCAAATCAGCACATGTAGGATTTAAAGAAACGGTTTAATTTGGGATATGCTCATGGATGGTTTATCTGAATTTTCTTGGCAAAATATTAAATACAATTTTTACACGACTGGTGTGCTTCCAGAGATTGTGGAGCGAGATTCACCGATTTTACAAGCGTGGGAAAGGTCGAAAAAAGCGGGTTTAAGTCCTTTTTCTAAACTGACTTCATTACATGATTTTCCTGTCGATCATCTGTCTTGTGAGGATGTCAGATTTGCTGCGCTAGCTGAAGTGGTTTTAAACGATATTTGGCAGTTATTTGGACAGCAGGATGTTAGTGTTTTTTTAATTAATCAACAGCTTAAAATTATTGCTGAACGCCATAATCCAGACTTAGACGAGCAGTATCACTTTTTACGGACAGGTCGGGTGATTGATCCCTCTATATTTGGAGCAATTGCACCGACATGCAGTGTTTTGTCAAAACAACCCATGATCATGACGGGACATCAGCATTATTTGGATGAATTTGCCAATTATTCTTGTGCGTCTGTGCCTGTTTTTAATGGGGCAGGAGCAGTTTTAGGCGCTTTAGATATCACTTCACCACAAGGGCTTTTGGCGAGCAATTGGCTTCGACATTTGCTGTATCAAAGTTATATTTTAGAAAATAAACTGATTCTTGCAGAACTCAAACCAAACCAACGTGTACTTTATTTCCAACATTCAAAAGACTTAATTGAAAATGCTTATACAGGCATGATCGTGCTGGATAATTATGGGCAAGTTGTGAAAGCCAATCAAATGGCGTTGAAATTACTCAACTGTTCGATTGAACTGTTATTAGGTCGCTGTATTTACGATTTCTTTTTAACAAAGACATTGAGTCAGCTTGAGACAACTGATTCATTTTTTATCCAAAGTCACGATCATGCATTTTTCTATGCAAAGTGGTATGTCTTGCATAGAGCCGAAAAAAGACAGACCAAACAAATCGCTATGCAGCAGGTGCTTGATCAGGCCCTAAGGGCTTTAAAAGCAGATATTCCAGTGCTGATTACAGGAGAAACGGGTACGGGTAAAGACCACTTCGCACAGCAGTTACATCAAAAGCTGGATGCTGACCTACCTTTTATTTCCATTAACTGTGGCGCGATTCCTGACCATTTATTAGAAGCGGAGCTGTTTGGTTATGAAGGCGGGGCATTTACGGGAGCAAAAAAGCAAGGTGAAAAAGGACTGATTGAACTGGCGGATCAAGGTATTTTGTTTCTTGATGAAATTGGTGATTTGCCCTTACATTTGCAAGTCAAAATTTTACGCGTCTTGCAAGACCAACGGTTTTATCGGGTTGGGGGACGAAAGCCGATTAAATCAGCATTTAAGTTATTATGTGCAACCCATCAAGACTTGAAAATGAAAATTGAACAGCAGACATTCCGTAGCGATTTATATTATCGGATCTGTGGTTTTCAAGTGCATCTGGAACCTTTACGTTTACGACAAGATAAGCAAGCGATTTTCCATCGTATTTTACATCAGTTTGGCATCTCGCAATGGTCAGCTCAAGTCGAGCAGCAGTTTCAGACCTATACATGGGCGGGGAATATCCGTGAGCTTATTCACATTGTAAGGTTATCGGCTGCGTTTAATGAGGGCGATGTTTTGACACAGCTTTATTTGCCTGAGTCCTCGGATGGTGTTCAAACGGCGAATCAGTCTATGCTAGCAGTGGAAAATCCAAACTTAAATGCGATGACCAAACAGATGGTCATGCAGGTATTAGATGAAGAAAATGGCAATATTGCACGCACGGCCAAGCGCTTAAATATTTCAAGAACAACGGTGTATAAATACATCAGCAGTTAGGTGTTATTACATAACTTAGCTTTGAGCTATCTAGCCCATATCTTTAGCTTTTACTGTTATTTAAACGCAATACTGTTTCGGACTTTGGGTCTAAGTTCCGTATACAGAGTACCAATTTACCTCAAGAGATTTTTTAAAATCTTAATTTACAGCAGGACTGTCCAGTAACTGGACAGTCCTTTTTTAGTATGTCTATTTTATGGACATGAGTAATTTTTACAAAAACTCAAGTTATTGATATTTATTGATTAAATTTATGGCATGCATTCTGCAATAACTCTACAACTCATACTCGGTCAAGCAGGACGCTTGATGATTTTTGACAAATGATCAATGCATTTAAAGGTCATTAAAACAAGCTCAAGAAAAGAGATGAGCCATTAAGGATAATTTGGATAAAAGGGAACATGTTATGCATTTTGGGAATAAAAATGCGGGATTACTCATACTTGGTGTTTTGTGCGCATCACAGAGTCATGCCATTGATGTGAATGTTGGGGATTATACAACCCTCCCGAGCGGAACCAATCTTGGGGTTTTTTATTATCAACATAGTGAAATGGATGGTTACTACCAAAAGGGTGATAAAACCCATGCTGATTCTCGCTCAGATATTGGTATTGCACGTTTCATTCATTACACCGACATCGCAGGTTTACGTGCAACGCCGCAAGTGGTTATTCCTTTTGGATCGGTGCGAAATACTCAAATTGGTGATGCAGATTTGAATAATGCATCGGGTTTTGCAGATCCGATTATAGCCTCTGCTTTTTGGTTGATTAATCAACCTGAACAAGGGGCTTCGGGTCGCTATCTCGCGGTAACTCCATTTATTTATTTACCGCTTGGACAATACGATAAAAATGATGCCGTGAATCTGGGTGAAAACCGTTTTAAATATGATGTGCAGTTGGCTTGGGTACAACCGCTTTATGGCAAATGGGGCTTTGAGTTTTATCAAGATGCAATTTGGTATGGAGACAATGATAAAGCAGGCAGTGGCAATCAGACCCTGTCTCAAGACACCAGTTATCAAACACAGGTCAATTTACGTTATGACTTAAATGCTAAGCAGCGATTTGCCTTGGGATATGCAGCCAGCTATGGCGGTGAACAATCTTTGGATGGCATTCAGCTCAATCAAAACATGGAAAAGCAACAGGCTCGATTTGAGTTCCAGCACATGATGAATGCCAAAATGCAATTGAGTGCACAGTTGGTTTCAGACACGCAGGTCGAAAGTGGGTTGAAGAAAGAGTTTGGACTAAACTTTCGACTTTTTTACATTTTTTAATTCAAAGCATGTGCGATGACAACACATCCATTGCTTCAGTTCTGCAACGATGAAAATGGATGGATGTGTGGATTGTTTAGGTCAATTTTCAAGAGGTGATTATGTCGATATTAGCAAAAGAGATTTGGGATAAAAAACTATTCAACGGTTCATGGCAACCAGCCCAACAGACGTATAGCGTGGTTGAAGTGGCGACAGGTCAAGAATTAGGCGAAATTGGCTATGCTTCCTCTCAAGATGTAGTAGAGGCAGCACAACAGGCAAAAACTGCACAGCAGGCATGGTGGGCACTGAGTTATCAAGAACGCCAAGCGGTATTTGAGCGGGCAGCCATTTTACTCACGGAACACCAAGCAGATGTAATTGAATTGTTGGTGAAAGAAAGTGGTTCTTTACCGCTTAAAGCAGGTTTTGAAGTCAGTATTTCTATTCAAGTGCTCAAGCATTGTATCGGTTTACCTGCTGCGGATCAGGGCACAGTCCTGCCAACCCAAAATGGGAAACTCAGCATTGCAAAACGCTTACCGCTTGGTGTGGTTGGGGTGATTTCACCTTTTAATTTTCCACTCTATTTAGCATTACGTGCGGTTGCACCTGCATTAGCACTGGGTAATGCAGTGGTACTTAAACCAGATGAACGCACAGCCGTGTGTAGCGGCTACGCAATAGCCCGCATATTTGAACTTGCTGGACTCCCGAAAGGTCTGTTGCATGTCTTACCGGGTGGAGCTGAAGTCGGAGAAGCACTGACACTGGATAAAAATATTGCCAGTATTCAGTTTACGGGTTCAACAAATGTTGGGCGTATAGTCGGCGCCAATGCTGCAAAAACCTTGAAAAAAGTCTCATTAGAGTTAGGCGGTAAAAACTCGCTGATTATTCTAGATGATGCCGATATTGAGTTGGCTGCTGAAAATATCGCATGGGGTGCATTTTTGCACTCAGGTCAAATCTGTATGACTTCAGGCAAAATTTTGATTCATCAGAAAATTTATGCACAAGTCAAACAGCGTGTAATTGAAAAAGTGAAGAACTTTGTGGTGGGTAACCCGAGTGAAAGTCATGTCACTATTGGCCCTCTGATTAATGCCAAACAAGCACAACGTGTCGAACAATTGGTCAATGCTGCGGTTGTAGAAGGTGCAACACTGGAAATAGGCGGATGTGCCGATGGCGTATTCTTTGAACCGACTGTGCTTTCGGACGTGACAGCCAATAATTCAATTTTTAGTGAAGAAATTTTTGGGCCTGTGGCAGTGCTGATTCCTTTTACTACAGATGAACAAGCGATTGAACTTGCTAACGATGGAGACTATGGGCTTTCAGCAGGGGTGATTAGTTCAAATGTGGGACGTGCGATGCAGCTGGGTGCACAGCTCAAAGTCGGTTTACTGCACATCAACGATCAAACCGTGAATGATGAAACAGTCAATCCATTTGGTGGTTTTGGCTCATCAGGAAATGGAACGCGTATCGGTGGCCCTGCCAATGCAGATGAATTTACCCAATGGCAGTGGATGACTGTACAGACGCAAGCACCGCATTATCCATTCTAATCAGTTGAATCATTTATTACAGGAAGTAATCGTATGAACGAAATGAAAGAAATTATTGCCGCAGTGACGGCATGTAAAGGTGCAGACTTTGAATTGCAACCGCTTAAAATCCGTCAGCCTCAAGACGATGAAGTATTGGTGAAAGTTGTCGCCACAGGCATGTGTCATACCGACTTAATTGTCCGCGATCAATATTATCCTGTGCCATTGCCTGCTGTTCTTGGTCATGAGGGCGCAGGGATTATTGAGGCGATTGGCCCGAATGTCACTGACCTGCAAGTGGGTGATCATGTGGTGTTGAGTTATGGCTATTGTGGTAAATGTACTCAGTGTAATACGGGCAACCCTGCTTATTGCGCAGAGTTCTTTGGTCGCAACTTCAGTGGTGCTGACCTAGACGGACACAGTGCAATTTGTACGCATGATCATGCCGTCGTACATGATCATTTTTTTGCTCAGTCTTCCTTTGCGACTTATGCGTTAAGCCGTGAAAATAATGCAGTGAAGGTCACTAAAGAGGTTCCACTTGAACTACTTGGGCCTTTAGGCTGTGGTATCCAAACAGGTGCGGGCGCATGTATCAATGCCCTCAAAGTAACACCTGCGAGTAGCTTTGTGACATGGGGCGCCGGTGCAGTAGGTCTAAGTGCTTTGCTTGCAGCAAAAGTCTGTGGTGCTGCAACGATTATTGCTGTCGACATTGTCGAATCACGTTTGGAGCTGGCTAAACAATTGGGTGCAACCCATGTGATTAATAGCAAAACGCAAGATCCTGTGGCGGTGATCAAAGAGATTACAGGCGGTGGAATCAACTTCGCGCTTGAGTCTACTGGGCGACCTGAAATCTTAAAACAGGGCATAGATGCACTCGGGATTTTAGGCAAAATTGCAGTGGTTGGTGCGCCACCTTTAGGCACTACTGCTCAGTTTGATGTGAATGATTTATTGTTGGGTGGAAAAACCATTTTGGGTGTGGTTGAAGGCAGTGGCGCACCGAAGAAATTTATTCCTGAGTTAGTCACGCTGTATCAACAAGGTAAATTTCCGTTTGATCAACTAGTAAAGTTCTATGCCTTTGATGACATCAATCAAGCCGCGATAGACAGTCATAAAGGAGTTACACTGAAGCCGATTATTAAAATCGGCTGATGTTTAATGACCTGATCATATTGATGTGATCAGGTCATTCCTTTTAAAAAGTTATCAAAAATAAATTCAGGGAACAGAACAATGGTGGATCAACCTTTTGTGCTAAACACCAATACCATGCCATGGGAATTTATTCCCATTCCTTTTTTAAACAGTGAATTACCTGTTAAGACCTGCTTGCAAGATCCAGATACTGGCATGATGATTTGGAAGTTACGTTATCCAGCTGGATTTAGGACAGTGGAGCATTGGCATCATTGTGCGCATGGCATGTATGTATTAGAGGGACATTTGGTTACCAGTCAGGGTGAGTTTGGGCCAGGAAATTTTGTGTGGTTTCCTGAGGGTTCTGTGATGTTTCATGGTGCGCGAAGCGATAATGATGCCTTAATGCTCTTTATCACCAATAAACCCTTTGATATTCACTTCACCGCAGAAGAAGGACTGCCTAACCTTTCGGTTGAAAGTTAATATTTACCAAAGATGAGAAGATTAAGCGGTTTTAAATTCAAACGCTTTGCATTCAACACTCAATATATTTCAGTTTAAAAATAAGTCTGTACTAACGTTGGATGACATGTTCAGAAGTGATCATGTCATATTACTTTTTACAGGGGCTTATGATTCTAATGAATAAAAAATGCTCCCAATGAGTAGCCACTTAAACAATATTATTTGAATTGAAAGCATTTGGATAAATACATTTGATCAACTTATCTAAGGCATTTTGGATACTGTCATTGATTTCAAAGGAACAATTGATGCGAATATGATGCGGCACATGATCAGTTTGATAAAATAAAGAACCCGGTGCAATACTGATATTTTTCTCTAAGAGTTGTTCATAAATTACATTACCATTCACTTGCTCGGGCAGGGTAATCCAAAGAAAATAGCCCGATGGATAATAATGAATTTGATAATCTTCAGACAAATGTTCAGATAAATAAGTGTAATACTGATTTTTTAGACGTTTTAAGGTGTTACGCAAAGTTTTTAAGTGTTTTTCATAATGTCGATGCGATAAATAATCGACCAAGGCATTTTGAATAAATGAGTTGACGGAAAGTGTGCTCATGAGTTGTAAATGCTGAATATGCTCTGAAAACTTACCCGCATAGACCCAACCAATTCGAAAACCCGCACCCAAAGTTTTTGAAAAAGAAGAGCAGTGTAGAACCAAATTTTTCTGATCAAAGTATTTCATCGAGAGCGGTTTTTTATGATCAAAATAAAGCTCTTCATAAACATCGTCTTCAATCAGATAAATATCACGTTCATGCAACAGTTTTGCCAGTTGATATTTGATTTCATCACTTACAGTAAAACCAATCGGATTATGGCTATTGAGCATGAGCAGGCAGACTTTAATTGGATAGCGCTCAATTGCATCTTTAAAAGCTTCGAGGTCAATACCATGCTCGTCATGTTCAGGAATACTAATAACTTTAAGACCCAAATGTTCCGCAGCTTGCCAAGCACCATAAAATATTGTTTTTTGAAGCAAAATATAATCACCCGGTTGGGTCATAGCCTGCAAAGAAAGATTTAAAGCATCCAACCCGCCTGAGGTAATCACAATATCGGATGGATCCGTCGGAATCCCTTGCATGCAGTAGCGTTGGGCAATCAGTTTCCGTAACTCAAAGTTACCTGGGGGTAAACTCGGCATTTGTTCATAACTAAGACGGTGCTTGGCACGTTGTCCTAAGGTTTGCATTAGCTTGGCTGAGTACAAGAGTTGGCTGTTGGGAAAAGCGATGCCAAAGGGAATCATCTTTTCAGATTGAATGGATTTTAAATATCTGAAAATTTTAGAGTTTATTTCAATTTTTTCATTGAGGACAACACTATTGGCATTATGCTCTGACTGAGCATCGCCAGTGACAAAGTAACCGAGTTTTTCTTGTGAATAAATCAGCCCCTGCGCTTCGAGTTCCTGATAGGCATTCATCACGGTCATGAGGCTGAAGCCTGATGTTTCCGCTTGCTGGCGCAGAGAAGGTAACTTGTCGTTCGGTTTCCAAAAACCACTCTCAATCAAATGTTTTAGGCTGAGCGCAAGTTTTTCTGATTTATACATATGGCGGTCGCTACAATTAAAAAGCACAGGACCGATATCTAAGGTCCCATGCTCGATTCATAAAAATGATTAATTTAGTATGCAAAACTCAGCATGAGCTTGAAGAAACCCGCAATAAGTGCGAGAGAGATCACGCCAAAGCACCATAATAAAATAAACCATAATTGTGGGCTGAGTCGATCCACAAATTTTTTCATGTTTATCTCCTCTATTAATGATAGCCCTGATCTCCAATACGGACTTTGTCACGGAATACCCAATAAGACAAGAACGTATAGGCTAGGATGATGGGGATTAAAATGGCAGCACCGACCAAAGTGAATTTTAAACTCGACTCAGGCGCAGCCGCTTGCCAAATATTGACCGATGGCGGAATAATATTCGGCCATAAACTAATCACGAAGCCTGTAAAGGCTAAAAACACCAAAGCTAAAGTATAAATAAAGGGCTTGAGGTCATGTTGCTTTTTACATGCAGATAAAATTAATCCAACGAATAACAAGACTAAAATGGGCACGGGGCTAAAATAAAATAAGTTCGGTAAAGAGAACCAGCGCTGTGCAATTTCAGGATGAGTCAGGGGCGTATATAAACTGACCGCACCAAAAATAATGAGCAAAGCTATGATCAAGCGTGGCATTAGATGATACATACGCTGTTGTAAGTCTTTCTCTGTTTTCCAAATAAGCCAGCCGCAGCCTAAAGTGGCGTACATCACCACGACCCCAATGCCTGTAAATACGCTAAATGGAGTCAACCAGTCCAATACGCCGCCACTATAAATACCGTTGCTAGTCTGTATACCTTGGATATAGGCGCCTAAGATCACACCTTGGAAAAAGCTCGATAAGATAGAACCCCAAATAAATGCGAGATCCCAAAGGTATTTGGTTCGAGTGGCTTTGAAGCGAAATTCAAAGGCGACACCTCGGAAAATCAAGGCCACTACCATAAAGATAATGGGTAAATACAGTGCCGATAAAACGGTTGAATAGACCAAAGGAAATGCAGCGAATAACCCAGCACCACCCAGTACCATCCATGTTTCATTGCCATCCCAAACAGGCGCGACCGTGTTCATCATCACATCACGCTCTTGACTACCGTGAATGAACGGGAACAGGATGCCAATCCCTAAGTCAAAGCCATCCATAACCACATAGATGAGTACACCGAGTCCGATAATTCCGACCCACACCATAACGAGATCAATCATGCGGTTTCTCCTTGCTATCTGGAGTAGAGCGATTTGTTGAATCAAGTGATTCATCTACAGCGCTTAGCGGACGTAAAGGGGTTTTAAAATGACCTGGACCTACTTCTTGAACAGCATCTAAGGGAGTGGAAAATGAAGGCCCGAGCTTGATTAAGCGCAACATATAGTAAATACCCGCACCAAATACCACGGTATAAACCAAGACAAAGATGATGAGACTTAATCCAACCTGATCTGCTGTAACTGTATGTGACAAGCCCTCTTTGGTACGAATTACCCCATACACTACCCAAGGTTGGCGGCCGACCTCGGTGGTGACCCAACCTGCTAGGAGCGCGATATAACCTGTAGGTCCCATAATAATGGCAAACTTATGAAACCAACTGCTTTCATATAAGGCGCCTTTTTTACGTAGCCACAGTGCTGTGAGCGAGAGTAGAACCATCAACATGCCCAAGCCAACCATGACACGAAAGCTCCAAAATACAATTAAGGCATTTGGACGGTCTTCGGGTGCAAAATCTTTTAAGCCTGTGACTTGACCTTCTAGTGAATGGGTAAGAATCAAACTACCTACATAAGGAATTCCAATTTCAAGATCATTCGACTCTGTTTCCATATTTGGTAAAGCGAAGAGTAGTAAAGGCATAGCATGGTCACGGTTGGTTTCCCAATGCCCTTCAATGGCTGCCAACTTTGCAGGTTGGTGCTTTAAAGTATTTAAACCGTGATGATCACCAATCACAACTTGCAGACAAGATGTGATCAGTACCATCCATAAGCCCATGGAAAAGGACTTTTTCACCAACTCATCGCGACGACCTTTGAACAAATGCCATGCTGCGGTGCCCACAACCAGCAAGCCAGACACAAGGAATGCTGCCGTTGCCATATGTGCAAAGCGATAGGGGAAGGAGGGGTTAAATACAATCGCCCACCAGTCTGTCGGGACAATAATACCGTTTTCGATGGCAAAGCCCTGAGGGGTTTGCATCCAACTGTTGGAAGACAAAATCCAGAACATGGAGATACAGGTGCCGATAGCAACCATTAAGGTGGCAAAGAAGTGGGCTTTGGGACCGACACGCCCCCAACCAAAGAGCATAATCCCCAAGAAACCTGCTTCCAAAAAGAATGCACTTAAAACCTCATAGGTAAGGAGAGGGCCTGTGACACTTCCAGCGATGCGAGAGAATTCACTCCAATTGGTACCGAACTGATAGGCCATGACGACCCCAGAAACGACGCCCATGGCGAATGCAACAGCAAAAATCTTAATCCAATATTTAAATAAATCTTTGTAAATTGGATTTTGAGTGCGTAGCCATTTCCATTCCAGCATGGCGAGAAAGCACGCCAAACCAATGGATGTAGCAGGAAAAATAATATGAAAAGAAACAGTAAAGGCAAATTGAATTCTTGCCAACTCAAGTGCAGTTAATCCAAGACTCATAGCATTCTCCATGCTTGGCGAGAGTATCTGCATGGAGATACTTCATCGCTGTCTAGATAAGAGTGATCAAAAAGCATAGATCGTTTCATGAAAAACTACCTACTTAGAATATTCATCCAAATCTTGCATGAGAATGTAATGTAGAAGTAGGTACAAGAATCGTAGATAAAAATATAACAAAATGGATTCATCGCAAGTTCTTGTTATATTTTTCGAACTCTTTTTTGATCAGTTTATTTTTATTCCTTGTTTAAAAATATACAGAAAGTTCTGGCAGGCAGTCAGTTAAAAAATGTTATTCAAAGTTTGTATCGCGTGTCTTAGCATTATTTGGCTTGGCGTGAAACGAGCATATTAAGATCCCTATAGAAAGTCATTTTGTTACGCGACTTTAGCATTGGTTTGAAGTTGTTTTTATCTAATATAAGAATGGTGAGCAGAATAAGGTACGATCTGAAAAGAGGGAGTCGAAACTCCCTCACACTTGAGGTGCTTAATGTGCCAGAAAGTTTGCTGCTTCATCAATTAGATCAGATACTTCTTTGGGTTGAGAGGCAAGCGAAGCATGACTTGCATTTAACGAAATAACTTTTTGCGCATTAAGACGTGAAGACATCATCGCTTGGTTTTCAGGGTGGATCATGCGGTCTTCGGTTGAGATTTGATACCACGATGGTTTGATTTTCCATGCTGGATTTGAAATTGTATCGCCAAAAGTACTGGCAACAGGGGCTTTCTGAGTGATTCCCATCACTAAGCCTTCATCATTTGTTAAGTCTTGACAAAAGCTTTCATGATATTTATCTGCTTTTACCCAAAGATAGCCGTCACTATCAGGTTCTAAATTGGGTGCTCCTACGGGCAAATGCAGTTGGGTAATCCCACCTGGACTTTCTCCTGTATCTGGAGCAAATGCTGCAATATACACTAAGCCGACGACATTCGGCTGATTGCCTACTTCAGTTATGACAGCTCCGCCGTAGGAGTGACCGACCAGAAGAACATCACCTTGCACTTGTGCAATCATTTTACGAGTTCGTTCGACATCGTCTGCTAAAGAAGTAAGCGGAAGTTCAACGGCTTTCAATGCGGTATAACCGCGGTGAGATAAATCGGTAATAACTTTAGACCAATGGGCTGCACCACCCCAAAATCCATGTACAAATATAATTGTAGGCTTATTATTCATATTCTATTCCCTAGACTAAATTATCATCTTATCGTGAAAAATTTAAGGAGACTAGTTTGGTTTTATGCTGCTCTGTATTGTTAAATTTAACTGATTGTAAGTTAAAGAGATGAGTGGGCTAAATTTTCGCAGTCATTTTTGAAAACATATTTATTATTTAAATACTTAATTTTTATATTGAATCTAAGGTTTAGTAAAACGTAGGGCATAACCTTTTATCGGTTTATTTTAAGGGATTCTAGTATCTTTTATTAGATTTGAAGGTTGTAGGTTGAGCTGAGCAGCTTATGCCGAGGGGCTGACATTTATCAGACAGAGTATCCATTTCAGCTTTCGGTGCTGTCTAGAAATAAAGGGAAAGTTGTTTCAGGCGAGGACATCACTTTTGCAAAGATGAATGAGAGGTGCCCCTGCCTGAATATTTGCTTTTCTAGAATTGAATGTTTAGAAATCAAATGAGGTTTGTAGATAATACGTTTGTGGCGCGCCTACATACATTCCACCGACTTGATCCGCTGAACGTGTGTAGTATTCACGGTCAAATAGGTTCTTCACACCGAAGCCCACTTTGAGACCATTGAGTTGTGTGTTGGAAAAATCATAGGATGCCCGAACACCCACTAAACCATAACCAGGAATGTTGCCATAGCGTCCAGTAGCATCATGGGTGCCCGATGCGTTTTGACCAGATTGACCGTAGAAATTAGTGTTTAGTGTCCATTGATCAACTTTATAGTCTATTCCAGCATTACCTACCCATTGTGAATAAAAGTCGAGATCTTGTCCTTTGTTTTCCCCAGCAGATGCGGTTGCTTTGGTGTAAGTGGTATTGGCATACAGCGAAATACCGCTGAGTTCGTCACTGATTGCACCGAGATTATATTTAAATCCGAACTCGGCTCCTTTGTGTTCAGTGGCACCTAAATTTGAGTAAGTTTGAGTTGCATCATCTCGTTTTAATTCATCAGAAAAATCAATATAAAACAGGGTGAATTCTAGGGATAGATATGGGTCTAAATAGTGTGTACCAATTTCATAATTATTGGCTTTTTCAGGTTGCAAGCCTTGCATGGTCAGATAGGCACCTGACGCATTGGTATTGGCCATTTGGCTATATTGTAGTGGTGCAAAAGATTTACCGTAGTTTGCAAAAATATTCCACAAATCATTGGCTTTATACATGACTGAAAAGCTTGGTAATACTGCATCATAGGATTTTTCAGCATGTACTCCGTTGAGTACCGATGCATCTTTATTTAATTTGTACATATTTTCGGTGGTTTTGATTTTCTCAAAACGAACACCAGGAATCAGAGACCATGCACCCATATCTGTGCGGTTGTCGATGAACAATGCATGTGCATCTGTTTTCCCGTCTGCTTTGGTCCAAGCATATTCATTTGTAGGGCCTGTGACCGTGTTATAGCTTGCACGATTAACCGCTTCTTCACTGGTTTCATGTAGATAGCGATAGCCCACAGAGACTTCATTTTCAGTAGTCCCAAGTTGGTATGCATGCGAATACCGCGGCTCGATTGCCGTCACTTTATAATTACGTGGCGCCGTTTGGTACAGTTTTGATCCACTACGTTCCATTCCTGCATCACGGAAGGTGTCAGTGTGATAGGCCAAAAGCTCAAAGGCATTGTCATCTTTTTTATAGCTGTATTTAACTGAACCGTCAGTACGATGCCCTTTCATATAATCATGATTGCGCAATGACTGATATGGATTTTCAGCAAATTGAGCAGGGGTTAAACCTCCAGGCATATCTACATCTGTATCGTAGCGGTGTAGATTGGCTTCAATTTTTGCATATTCATCTATTGCATAAGCTGCTTTTAAGCGAATATCGTTGATGTCAGAGTCATCATTTTTATCGCGAAAACCCTCTCCATTAACGCCAGAATATAACAGCGCTAACCCTAAACCGTTGTCTAAGGTTCCACCCACAAATAAGTTGGGGTTAAATTTTACATGACCGTTTTCTGCAATTTCTGTAGTGAGGTCTACCGTTCCAGCAAAGGTTTCAGGAATTGTACGCGAGTTAAAGTTAATAATCCCGCCTACATTTTGTGGCCCAAAGCGAACAGAGCCCGCGCCACGCACCACGTCGATACTTTCAATATTGCCTAAACTAGTGGGTGCTAAGGAGAGTTGTGATTGACCATAAGGGGCAAACGAAAGTGGAACACCGTCCACGAGTACCTGTGAGCGTGGTGAAAACCGTGACGTTAAACCACGGACACCGATGCTTAACGATGCATCACTCCCTGCTGTTCCTGCATTTTCAGGAGCTTGAATACCAGGCACAGTGCGTAAAGCCTCTTTGACAGAAGTTACGCCTCGGTTAATCAACTCATCACGCTGAATGACTGTACGCGCTCCAGCATGATTTAGTACTTTCTGTGCATTGGCTTCATCTAACCAGTTGCCTTCGGCTTGCACAGTTATCGGGTTAAGCGTCACAGTAGGGTCTGTATCGGCTGCATAAAGTATGGAGGGAAATAAGCAGAGTGTGAGGACTGATTTTTTGAAATGAGGGAGTAACACAAGAGATCCTTAAAATGATGTATAGGTGAAATATGAAGAAAATATGGAGAATTTGTAAGTTTGTGAAATGATAAGCTGACTAGCGAAATCTGTAAATGATAATCGTTTGCTTTTTATTCAAGTGTTATATAAAAATTATTAGAATAAAGGGAATAGTGAAAGCACTTAAAAGTGAGGCGGCAATCTATACAAAATTCTTTTCTGAAAGGGTTCTGTAATATCAAACAGGCTGACAGTTTTCTAGAATATGAATACAAAAAGATAGATAAAAACGGTGGCTAACATTTGAGTAAAAATTGAACTTATTGCTGAGTTTAGCCTAAAAAACCAATGGCTTTCACTAGGAGGCCATTGGTTTTAGTGTATGTTGAATTTTGCTCAATCTGACATTAGTTTAACATTACAGATTGTTGGTTAAGTCCGCCTGAGTGTTGTCAGATTTATCTTGAGCATGCTTTCCCCAGTTAAACTTCTGTGCACAGATGCCTAATCCAACAATAAACAATGCAAGTAAACTGGTATAGGTTACTTCTTTGAAATAAGTGCCTTCAACCAACATGGTAATAAGTGCGCCAATAATAAAGAAGATTGCAAGATACGTGAGCCAAGGGAATAACCACATTTTGAAGTCAATTACTTTTCCTTCAGCTTCTAATTTCTTACGCATACGTAGCTGAGAGAAAGCAATAGTGAGATACACGTATAGTGCTGCTGTACCTGTTGCTAGCATGAAAATATCATAGACATTCATGCTTTCAGTTGCAGTGAGGTAAGTGGCTACTAAAGCGAATATTGATGAGATCAAAACGCCCATCCACGGACTACCATTACGGTTGATTGAACCAAAGCTTTTCGGTGCATCACCACGTTTAGACAGTGAAAACAGCATACGTGAACAGGTATAAAGTGCAGAGTTAAAACAGCTACATACTGAAGTGAGTACCACGAAATTTACAATGTGTTTCGCTTCAGGAATACCAAGTGCTGACAACGTTACGCTATATGTTCCCCAAGTTGGATCTTTTAACAGCGGGTTGTTATGTGGAATCAGGCAAACGGTAATGAACATTGAACCCACATAGAACAGCATAATACGCCATACAACCGAGTTAGATGCTTTACGGATTTCTTGAGCAGGATTTTGTGACTCTGCCGCAGCGACAGTGACAATTTCAGCACCAATATAGGCAAACATTACCCCAAGCAAGGCAGTAATAACCGCAGAAAAGCCATTTGGCATGAAACCTTCTGCTGTTAAATGCGTCATACCTGCTGCGCCACTTTGACTCCAAGGCCATAAATGCATGATTGCTAAGCTACCAATGACCAAGAAAATAACAATCGCGATAACTTTAATCAGTGCAAACCAGAACTCAAATTCACCGTAGTTTTTAACGTTTTGTAAGTTCACTAAGACCAAAGACACAATCACTAAGAGCATGTAGCCCCAGATTGGCATAAAGGGGAACCAACTGTTGAGAATTTTACCTGCGACATAAGCTTCCCAACCCATGAGTAGTGCCCAAGAGCACCAATATAGCCAGCCAATGGTAAAACCAGCCCAACGACCAATCGCACGATCAGCGTAGGTTGAAAATGAGCCACTATCTGGATTGAGAACAGCCATTTCACCCAGCATGCGCATGATTAATAGGATGAGTAATCCGCCAAAAGCATAAGCCAGAACTGCAGCAGGACCTGCTGAGTAAATGACATTACCCGAGCCAATGAAGAGTGAACCACCAATTACACCAGCAATCGAGATCATTGTGAGATGGCGTGACTTAAGTCCATTTTTTAAGCCCTGAGATGCATCCGGCACAGAGGTATGTTGAGGTGCTTCCATATAATTTTCCTTAATTTTAAGGATGTAGTTTCAAAATGGGGCGAAGCCTTTTTCGCACTACTCATCCTGTAAAACTGTAACCGAATTCTCAAAGGCTTTATCAATATTAAGGTAAAAATTGATAAACCTGATGTTTCTAGCAATGCGCGAAAAATCACACTTTGGTTACAAAACGGTTACATGTTGTTTATGTATGCACTTAATTTCTCTTTTTTGTTCTAAGGAAACGAGAGCCATTTTTTAGCATTTGAAAGGAGCCAATTACATAGAATATGTGAAAAGTCGCAGAACCAATCTTTACTCTAGAGGGAAGAATTTATAGAATGAAGCAGCAGAGTTGGGTCTTGTCACTGCTGCTTTAGTCGTAGATGGATTAAGCGACTTGTTAGTTTAACTTTATAATTTATAATAAAAATATTAGTTAAGTGTACGAATGCCTGCATTGCGTAGACACTTGAGTAATACGCCAAAAGCCACCAATATTTCTTGCTCACTGACACAAGCAAAGCCCAATAACAGCCCTTTTTGTCGCGTTGAATAATGCTTGGTATAGTATTGCGATAGTGCGCGAACTTTCACCCCTTGATCAAGCGCATTGCTAGCAATCACCACATCATCTATAGCACTTGGCAGTTTTAAAATCAGATGTAAACCTGCTGCGGTATTATATTCATGTAGGAAATCTGCACCGAGATGGCGTGTAATTAGATCAATGAGAAAAGCATGGCGCTTACTATACAGCAAGCGCATACGGCGAATATGTGCTTCATAATGCCCTTCACGAATAAACTCAGCTAGCACTTTCTGATCAAGCAAATGTCCACCGCGATACAGCTCCGATGCCACAATGCGCAAGGGAGAAAACAGCTTTTTAGGTACGACCAAATAACCAATCCGCAAAGCAGGGTATATGGTTTTGCTGAAGGTTCCCATATAAATCACTGGTGCATCTGGCTCCAAACCTTGCAATGAGGGAAAGGGTTGTCCTGAAAAACGAAATTCACTGTCATAGTCATCTTCCACAATCCAACTTTTATGTTGGCGTGCAATTGAAATCAGTTGTTTACGACGTTCTAAACTTAAGTGTGAACCTAAAGGATACTGATGTGATGGGGTCACAAAAATCAGTTTGGGCGGGCGTTTGGGCTCTAGATCAGGAATAATCCCTTCTTGATCAACAGGTAGTGAGCGCAAATTTACCCCATTAATACGCAATATATTTCGTGCCCCCCAATAGGCAGGATCCTCAATCCAGACCTCATCTCCAGGGTCGCTTAACGTGCGTGAAACCAGATCAATGGCTTGATGTGTTCCTTCGGTAATAATGATTTGGTCTGCATCACATTGCACTGAGCGAGCAATTTTGAGGTATTCAGCCAGTTCCTGACGCAGTTCTAAACATCCTCCCGCATTGCTATAAATCAGTCGATTAATTTCAGGTTCACGGCTAAGGCGCATTTGAATTCGACTAAAAATATGATGTGGAAATTCGGTAACGTCAGGTGCCCCGGGTACGAAAGCTCCCCATTGGTAAGGCGATGCAGCTGAATAACCAATCAGATAGGAACCCCGTTGTGACAAGCTGTAATTTTGCTGGATCTTTTTTTCTTGGGCCTGATTTTGGGTGTTTTCAGCTTTGACTAAAAAAGACTCAGGCAGTTTTTCTGCGACCCATGTGCCTTGACCAGTCCGTGCCTCAACATAACCTTGAGCCTGTAATTGCTCATAGGCACTTAGGACCGTATTGCGCGACACTTTAATTTCTTTGGCCAAATCACGCGATGCAGGTAGGCGGGTTTTAGGTGCGAGTACGCTATCAATAATGGCGTTGCGTAAACAGCGAAATAATCGCAATTGTAGGGTTCCGTCGGTATCTTGCTGTAATCGTTGCAGCAAATAATCTCCAAGCAAGCTACGCAATTGGCTCTCTCCTACAAAATCAAAATGGCTCTCGTGAGAGCAATAACCGCAAGTGCAAAATTATCTCGTCAGGCAGCAGTTGTAAAGCATCTTGCTTGTATACATTTGGCGCAAAAGCCCGCGACTTAGGGGGCTGGAAATATACACAACTCGCGTCCAAAGCAAAAGTTTTTTTAGACGATTTCAAAATACAAGCAGGGTTGTTTAAACGTACACATTGAGCAATGCCTACAGGTTTATAGACATTGATTTTGAGCAAGCATGTCGGCGCTTGCATTATAGATAGGATTTAAAAATGAATACCATGGTCAAAGGTCTCACATATTCGGGACAGGGTGAAACCGCTTGGAACAATTATTTAAAACAACTGGACAAAGTAGCGCCTTATTTGGGTGAATTGAGTGAGCGTTTAGATATGCTTCGTCGTCCGAAGCGTAGTCTTATTGTTGATATCCCAGTGATTATGGATGATGGCTCAGTTAAGCACTTTGAGGGGTATCGTGTTCAACATAACCTGACTCGTGGGCCAGGGAAAGGTGGCGTGCGCTTCCATCCAGATGTGAACTTAGATGAGGTGATGGCACTATCTGCATGGATGACCATCAAGTGTGCGGCATTGAATTTGCCTTTTGGGGGCGCTAAAGGCGGTGTTCGTGTTGATCCAACTGAACTCTCTCCACGTGAGCTTGAACGCTTAACGCGCCGTTATACCACCGAAATTAATTTAATTATTGGCCCTCAAAAAGATATTCCTGCCCCTGATGTCGGGACTAACCCGCAAACAATGGCATGGATGATGGACACATTTTCCATGAATGCAGGTTCAACAGTGACAGGTGTCGTGACTGGAAAACCTGTGCATTTAGGTGGTTCTTTGGGTCGTGTCAAAGCGACAGGCCGTGGTGTGTATATTTCAGGGCGTGAAGTCGCACAACAAATTGGTCTGGATTTGGCTGGTGCTCGAATCTGTGTTCAAGGCTTTGGTAATGTTGGTAGTGAAGCTGCCCTGCTATTCCAAGAAAATGGTAGCAAAGTGATTTGTGTACAGGACCACTCAGCGACCCTCTATCAAGAGCAGGGGATTGATGTTCAAAAGTTGATGCAATACTCAAAAGCACACGGGAAAATTAAAGGTTTTGCAGAGCAAGATGAAATTCATACCGCGAACTTTTGGCAAATTCAGGCTGAAATTTTTATTCCTGCTGCGCTTGAAGGGGTAATTGATGCTGCTGTGGCACAAAGCATTCAAACCAAAATGATTTTAGAAGGTGCCAATGGCCCGACATTAACGGAAGCGGATGAAATCTTAGCTGAACGTCAAATTACTGTTGTTCCTGACGTGATTTGTAATGCTGGTGGGGTAACCGTGAGCTATTTTGAATGGGTGCAGGATCTTGCAAGTTATTTCTGGACAGAAGAAGAGATTAATCAGCGTATGGATGCGATTATGAAAAATGCTGTATCGGATGTTTGGTTAAAAGCGAGTGTTGCTCAGTGTTCTTTACGTACAGCAGCTTATATTTTGGCGTGTGAGCGAATTTTAATGGCACGTAAAGAGCGCGGCATTTACCCTGGCTAAAATGTGAGAAGGTCAGAGCAATGTTCATCATGTCAATACGAAGTGTTTCTATCGGTTGCTATGTTGAGTTGCAATGGCTCTACACGTAGGTTGATGTTGTAATGGCACCTTTTTAAAAGGTGCCTGTTTTTTATTTTGTAAGCTGTTTATTTTTAATAAATAAAAAAATATTTGGAAAATAATGATGCAGCATACTGGTAAATTGGCTCTCTTCATCTGATAGAAAGTGGCTCTCGTTTAGTACCAATAAAAGCGCAGAATGAAATCAACAACAGGTCCTTTGTATATCAGCAAAAGCATGATATGGACACTGAAATTTTATAAATGTATGAATCAAGAATGAGGATGCAAAATGGACAGTAAACACTCTGCACTGAACGCACGTAAACTACAAGCGACACCTCGTGGCGTTGGTGTCATGTGTCAATGGTATGCGGAGAAAGCAGAAAATTCCACGATTTGGGATGCTGAAGGTAATCAATACATCGACTTCGCTGGTGGTATTGCTGTACTAAATACAGGTCACCGCCATCCTAAAATTATTGCTGCTGTTACTGAACAATTAACTAAATTTACCCATACGGCGTATCAAGTTGTGCCGTATGAAATTTATGTGTCATTGGCTGAGCGTATCAATGCACGTGCGCCGATTGCAGGTGATGCAAAAACAACATTCTTCTCTACAGGTGCTGAAGCTGTAGAAAATGCAGTAAAAATTGCGCGTTCACATACGGGTCGTCACGGTATTGTGACTTTTGGTAATGGCTTCCACGGTCGCTCATTTATGACCATGGCAATGACAGGTAAAACTGCACCGTACAAGCGTGATTTTGGTGTTATGCCAGCAGGTGTTTTCCATGCACGCTATCCAGTAGAGTCAAAAGGCATTACTGTAGATGATGCAATTCAAAGCATTGAAGACATTTTTGCAGAAGATATTGCAGCACATGATGTTGCTGCGATTGTGCTTGAGCCAGTTCAAGGTGAAGGCGGTTTCAATGTTGTTCCAGCAGAATTCTTAAAGCGTTTACGTGCTTTGTGTGACCAACATGGTATTTTGATTATTGCAGATGAAGTACAGTCAGGTTTTGCGCGTACTGGTAAATTGTTTGCGATGGACTACTATGAAACTAAAGCAGATTTAATCACAATGGCGAAAAGCCTTGGTGGTGGCTTCCCAATCTCTGGCGTAGTAGGCCGTGCTGAAGTGATGGACGCACCAAACCCAGGTGGTCTAGGTGGTACTTATGCAGGTAACCCTGTCGCAGTTGCTTCTGCACATGCGGTACTTGACGTAATTGAAGAAGAAGGTCTTTGCGAACGTGCAAATGTATTGGGTGCAGAGTTGGTTGAAGTTCTAAACGAACTCAAACAATCTTCTTCTATTGTTCAAGATATTCGTGCTTTAGGCTCAATGGTTGCTGTTGAATTGGAAACTGCTGATCAAGCTAAAGCGATTCAAAACTATGCAATGCAAAATGGCTTGCTTATTTTGACCTGTGGTCGTTATGGTAATGTGATTCGTTTCTTATATCCTTTAACGATTCCTGCAGAGCAATTCCGTGCTGGCTTAAACATTTTAAAACAAGGTTTTGCACTTTCTGCTGCAGCATAATTGAAGAGTAATGACTATGCTTCAAGCGCAATATAAAGATTTATTACAGCATCCAGATATTCGTTTTGATATGCCTGAAAATGGCGGTTACATCGAAGTGAAAGATGCAGCAACACATGACACGTTGGCATGGGTGAAATCCCATGACCGCGCGTCAGTTGAACAAGCGATTGCGCGTTCGCAAGTGGCGCAAACCGCGTGGAAAGCACAAACTGCGCTACAACGTGCTGATGTGCTTTGGGCTTGGTTTGACTTGATGCAGGAAAATAAAGAGTCATTGGCTCAGATTTTGACTGCTGAACAAGGTAAACCTTTGGCTGAAGCACGTGGTGAAATTGGCTATGCGGCTTCATTTATTCGCTGGTTTGCAGAGCAAGCTCGTCGTATAGATGGTGATGTTTTAGCACCAACACTACCAAATCAGCGTTTGTTGGTCATCAAACAAGCCATTGGCGTTACTGCTGCAATTACACCGTGGAACTTCCCTGCGGCAATGATCACACGTAAGGCAGCGCCTGCAATTGCAGCGGGTTGTTCAATGCTTGTGAAACCAGCAGAGCAAACACCTTTGACAGCTTATGCTTTAGAGGTATTGGCACTGCGCGCGGGTTTACCACAAGATGTGTTATTGCATATCAGTGGTGACGCGATTGAAGTCGGTAAAACATTGTGTGAAAGCGATACGGTGAAGAAGTTAAGCTTCACGGGTTCAACGCAAGTTGGTCGTATCTTAATGCAGCAATGTGCACCAACCATCAAAAAACTGTCTTTAGAGTTAGGCGGTAATGCACCTGTGCTGGTGTTTGACGATGCTAATCTTGAGCAAGCAGTACAAGGTATTATGGCCAGCAAGTTCCGTAATAGCGGACAGACCTGTGTTTGTGCCAATCGTATCTATGTGCAAGACGGTATTTATGATGCATTGGTTGAAAAGTTGACAGTTGCTGTTGCGAATTTAAAAGTTGGTGATGGTCGTATCGAGACTTCAACCCAAGGTCCTTTGATTGATGAAGCAGCGATTGAAAAAGTTCAGTCACATATTGCAGATGCCATCAGTAAAGGGGCACAGGTTAAAACCGGTGGTCAACGTTCAAGCTTAGGTGGTACTTTCTTTGAACCGACACTTTTAACAGAAGTGACACAAGAGATGAAAGTCTCGAAAGAAGAAACCTTTGGCCCATTGGCACCGCTGTTCCGTTTTAAAACGGAAGAAGAAGCGATTCAAATGGCCAATGACACCGAATTTGGTCTGGCAACCTACCTATTTACCCAAAACACAGCACGTCAGTGGCGTGTTGGTGAGGCGCTTGAGTACGGTATGGTGGGCATCAACACGGGTGCGATTTCAAATGAAGTGGCTCCATTTGGTGGTGTGAAGCAGTCTGGCTTAGGGCGTGAAGGCTCTAAATTCGGTATCGACGAATATCTCGAAATGAAATATTTGTGCGTGGATATCTCTGTTTAAGTACGTCTAGCAATCATCAGTTAAAAAATCAGCCTTGCCCATTCAAGGCTGATTTTTTTTTATGGGCATATAAGGGGAGAGTCGATTTATTTTAAAATAGTACCTAGTGAAGCAACTTAAAAAGCCAAATCAATAAAGTTCACTACACCTTTATATAACGTGTCTTCTTTTCTTTAATCTGTCCAAACATATAAGTGACTTTAAACTTTATAGGTAGACAGTAAAATACTGGTTTCAGTGTTATAAATTCCTGAAATATTTCGGATTCGTTCTAAAATTCGATCAAAATTTTCTAAGCTATCAGACTTCAATTCGACCAACAGATCCCACTTGCCATTGGTACTATGCAAGGTATGCACAGCAGGGTCGATTCTAAGCTCTTTGACCACTGCACTGGTCTTGGTGCCTTCCACCATAATATTCATCCAAGCACGGATACTATTTTTCTCAGCACCCGGTTTAATCCGTACGGTATAGCCTGTAATCACACCACTGGTTTCCAAATATTCAATACGCTTTTGTACGGTATTTCGAGAGATATGGAGCTTGTTCGCAATCTCGGTAATCGAGATACGGGCATTGTCTTGTAGTAAGCCGAGGATCTGACTGTCCGTATCGTTCATTTTGATTTTTCCTGTTATCAATTTGATGAAATTTATTTCATTTTAATCAAATTTACAACTTTTTGGGCGCAATTTGATTTTTCATACTATGCGTATTGAGAAGCACTCTAGTGAGCGTTACATCGAGCTGAGGCGATGTGTTCTATAGGAGGTGTCTCATATCTATTTAATGGATTTGATTCAGCAAATTTTAAAGGGAAATATCATGTCTTTGTCATATGAAATGGACAATAGTGGCGCTTGGCAGACCTATCTTGCACAGATTAACCGTGTTGCGCCATATCTGGAAGACGACTTAATTCCATTCATCAACACTTTAAAGCGTCCAAAGCGCGCTTTGATTGTTGATGTGCCAATTGTGATGGACGATGGTTCAATTCAGCACTTTGAAGGCTATCGTGTACAGCACAATTTGTCACGTGGACCTGGTAAAGGCGGTATTCGTTACCATCCAGATGTTGAACTCAACGAAGTCATGGCACTCTCAGCGTGGATGACAATTAAAACTGCGGTTTTAAACTTACCGTATGGCGGTGCTAAAGGTGGTATCCGTGTAGACCCTCGCAAGTTGTCTCCACGAGAACTTGAACGTCTGACTCGTCGTTTTACCAGCGAAATTAGCCCAATCATCGGCCCACAAACCGATATACCTGCTCCAGATGTAGGCACCAATGCAGACATTATGGGTTGGATGATGGACACCTATTCAAGCATTAAAGGTCATACCGTAACAGGTGTAGTAACAGGTAAGCCT
This sequence comes from Acinetobacter sp. TUM15064, assembly GCF_008980265.1. Lineage (NCBI taxonomy): Bacteria > Pseudomonadati > Pseudomonadota > Gammaproteobacteria > Moraxellales > Moraxellaceae > Acinetobacter > Acinetobacter sp. TUM15064. Next base: position 90,323 of record NZ_BKFU01000005.1, read on the forward strand.
GTGCACTTAGGTGGCTCTTTAGGTCGTGTCCGTGCGACGGGCCGTGGTGTGTTTGTGACAGGTTTAGAAGTGGCTAAGAAAATCAATCTTGCACTTGAAGGTAGCCGTGTAGCGATCCAAGGTTTCGGTAACGTGGGTAGTGAAGCTGCATACTTATTCTACAAAGCCAATGCGAAAGTGGTGTGTGTACAAGACCACACAGGTACGATCTTTAACGCAGAAGGCATGAATGTTAAGCAGTTACAGGACTATGTTGCGATTCATAAAGGTGTAGCAGGTTTCCCTGATGCCACTTTAATTGAAGACGAAGCATTCTGGACAGTGGACATGGATATTTTAATTCCTGCTGCTTTAGAAGGTCAGATTACCGCTGAACGTGCGCAACACTTAACTGCAAAATTGGTCTTGGAAGGTGCGAACGGTCCAACCTATCCAGATGCAGAAGACATTCTGTTAGAGCGTCAAATCACGATAGTCCCAGATGTACTGTGTAACGCAGGCGGTGTAACTGTGAGTTACTTCGAGTGGGTTCAAGACATGGCGAGCTATTTCTGGACAGAAGAAGAGATCAATCAGCGTTTAGACAAACTTATGGTGTCAGCAGTTGAAGATGTTTGGTTCACTTCGAGCGAAAAGCAGTGCAGCCTTCGTACAGCGGCATACATCTTGGCATGTCAACGTATCTTAAAAGCACGTAAAGAACGAGGAATTTTCCCAGGTTAAGGGGGAGTTTCGTGCCCTTCGGGGCACATTCAAGACAGAACAACATCAGATTTATTAAGGAAGAACAAACCATGAACCAGAATAGTCAACCTACTCGCCAAGATTTTAATCAGTATATGGTGCCAGTTTTTGCACCCGCTCAGTTTATTCCTGTGCGTGGCGAAGGTTCTCGTTTGTGGGATCAGCAAGGTAAAGAATATATTGATTTTGCAGGTGGTATTGCGGTCAATGCACTTGGGCATGCTCACCCTGTGGCGGTTAATGCTTTGGTTGAGCAAGGTCAAAAGCTCTGGCACATTGGCAATGGTTATACCAACGAACCCGTACTGGCACTTGCAAAACAATTGGTCGATAACACCTTTGCAGACAAAGTGTTCTTCTGTAACTCTGGTGCAGAAGCCAATGAAGCGGCTTTGAAACTTGCGCGCAAAGTGGGCCTACTTTCAGGCTCGGCGCGCAAAAATAAAATTATTGCATTCAAAAATGCTTTCCACGGTCGTACTCTATTTACGGTTACGGCTGGTGGTCAACCGAAATATTCACAAGACTTTGCACCGCTTCCAGAAGGTATCCAGCACTTACCATTCAATGACTTAGATGCAGTACGTGAAGCAATTGATGTAGATACGTGTGCAGTGATTGTTGAGCCGATTCAAGGCGAAGGTGGTGTAATTACCGCAAATCCTGAATTCTTAAAAGGCTTACGTGAACTGTGTGACCAGCATGGTGCTGTACTGATTTTTGATGAAGTGCAAACAGGTGTGGGTCGTACAGGTGCTCTATATGCCTATATGAACACTGATGTGACCCCAGACATTTTAACTACAGCCAAAGCACTCGGCGGTGGTTTCCCAATTGGTGCGATGATCACGACTGACAAATATGCCAACATGTTTGTGGTGGGTGACCATGGTACGACTTATGGCGGTAACCCATTGGCATCTGCCGTAGCAAATGCGGTATTTGGTTTGATCAATACCCCAGAAGTGTTGAATGGTGTACGTACACGTGCGCAAATTTTTGCTGACGGTTTAAACCAGTTAAATGCACGCTATGGCTTATTTGAAGAAGTTCGTGGTCAAGGTTTATTAATCGGCTGTGTACTGAAAGCTGAATATGCAGGCAAAGCTAAAGACATCGTGACTTTGGCGGGCGAAGAAGGCTTATTGGCGCTGGTTGCAGGTCCAAATGTTGTTCGTTTTACACCATCATTAATTATTCCAGAAGCAGATATCGAAGCCGGTTTACAACGCTTTGAACGTGCGCTCGCGCGCTTTGTTGGCGCGTGATAGGCCACTGGTTATGATGATTGTTAGACATGCAGAGCATCGAGATTTAGATGATATCTACATTCTGGCGGGGAAGTCTGGCATTGGCCTGACTTCTTTACCCCAAAATAAAGAGATCTTATCGGCTCGTATTGCACGCACGCAAAAGACCTTAGCGGGTCAGGCAACACCGAGTGAACAGGGCTATTTATTTGTTTTAGAAGATACCTTGTTACAGCGTGTGGTTGGCGTTAGTGCAATTGAAGTTTCAGTGGGTTTAACTGAGCCTTTCTATAACTACCATGTGGGCAAGCAAGTCCATGCCTCACAAACTCTGAATGTTTATAAAACTTTAAATACGCTGTTTTTAAGCAATGACCATACCGGTTGTAGCGAACTCTGCACGCTGTTTTTAGACCCAGAGTACCGCAAAGACCAAAATGGAAAACTGCTGTCGAAGATTCGTTTTCTGTTTATCGCTGCTTTTAAACAGGCTTTTCAAAATAAGCTGATTGCGGAAATGCGTGGTTATTCCGATGAAAATGGTCGTTCGCCATTTTGGGATGCTTTAGGCCATCACTTTTTCAATATGGATTTCTCGACTGCGGATTACCTCAGTGGTATAGGGCAAAAAGTCTTTATTGCGGAGTTGATGCCACGTTTTCCTGTGTATATCGACTTGCTGCCGATGGCTGCGCAACAAGTAATTGCACAGGTGCATCCGCAGACGGTTCCAGCCTCTCGTGTGTTGGAGTCAGAAGGGCTGTGTTACCAAGGTTATGTCGATATTTTTGATGCAGGCCCGACACTTGAAGCCGAAGTCAGTAGCCTGCGTGCTGTCAAAGACAGTCACACTTGTGCAGTGAAAATCGTCGATAGCGTTCCAGATGATGCAGGGCGTTATTTGGTGGCAAATGATCGCTATCAAGACTATCGCGCGATTTTGATTCAGCACGCGGCTGAGTCAGACAGTTTAAGTTTAACGGTAGAACAAGCGCATGCCCTTGGTGTGCAAGCAGGGCAAAGCATTCGTATGTTGCCTTTAGATAAGATGGAGCAAAAATAATGTCACAAGGGAATCTATATATAAACGGGACATGGTCTCCAGCGCAAGGTGCGGCATGGGACAAACTCGATCCTGTTACGCAAGAAACAATTTGGCACGGTGCAGAAGCGACAGCTGAGCAAGTTGAACAAGCTTGTCAGTCTGCACGTGCTGCCTTTGCTGCTTGGGCACGTCGCCCTTTAGCTGAGCGTCTTGAAATTATTCAACGATTTGCCAGCTTGTTAGAACAAAACAAACAACAGCTTGCAACGATTATTAGTCGTGAAACCAGTAAGCCGATTTGGGAAACGTTGACTGAGGTTCAGTCGATGATTGGTAAGGTAGCGATTTCAGTGCGTGCTTATCACGAACGTACAGGTGAAAGTCTGACGGAAATGCCAGATGGTGCAGCGTCTTTACGTCACCGTCCGCATGGTGTGTTGGCTGTATTTGGCCCGTATAACTTCCCAGGTCACTTACCCAATGGTCACATCGTCCCTGCGCTGATTGCAGGCAACACTTTGGTCTTTAAACCAAGTGAATTGACGCCGTGGACTGCGGAAGAAACGGTCAAATTATGGCAAGAAGCGGGTTTACCTGCGGGTGTGTTGAACTTGGTGCAAGGTGGTCGTAGCACAGGCGAGGCACTTGCACAGTCACATGAAATTGATGGTTTGTTATTCACAGGCAGTGCCAATACAGGTTATCACCTGCATAAACAATTGGCTGGTGCTCCAGAAAAAATTCTCGCTTTAGAAATGGGCGGTAATAACGCATTAATTATCGACGAGATTACCGATATTGATGCGGTGGTGAATTTAACCGTCCAATCTGCCTTTATTTCAGCGGGTCAGCGTTGTACCTGTGCACGCCGTTTAATTATTAAAAATGGTGCTGTAGGCGATGCCTTCATTCAACGTTTGGCTGAAGTCAGCCGTAACTTGGTGGTGGGTCAGTGGGATGCTCAGCCACAACCGTTTATGGGTGGTGTGATTTCATTGCATGCTGCACAGCAAATTTTACAAGCACAACAACGCCTGATTGATTTAGGAGCGCAAGTTCTGCTCCCTGTGACTCAAGCGGATGCCAACAGTAGCTTGTTAAGTCCAGGTCTTTTAGATGTGACCCATGTGAGTGATGTACCTGACGAAGAATATTTTGGTCCATTGAGCTGTATCTATCGTTATGACCACTTTGATGAGGCTTTGGCACTAGCAAATGGTACTCGTTTTGGATTGTCGGTGGGTCTAGTTTCACCTGACCGTGCGCTGTTTGATCGTTTATTGATTGAAGCACGTGCAGGCATTGTGAACTGGAACAAACCATTAACAGGCGCGTCAAGTGCTGCACCCTTTGGTGGTGTAGGTGCATCAGGAAACCATCGTGCCAGTGCTTTCTATGCCGCAGATTACTGCGCATGGCCAATGGCATCACTGGAAAGTCAGCAGGTAAGCCTACCTGAAAAATTATCGCCAGGCATTGTGCTGTAAGTCGACAGAAAAGGGAGTTTAGAAATGTCAGGCTATGAAATTAATTTTGATGGTTTAGTCGGTCCAACACACCACTATGCAGGATTGTCATTCGGAAACGAGGCATCTACCAAAAACCAAAATAATCTTTCCAACCCGAAGTTGGCTGCCAAGCAAGGTCTGTTAAAGATGAAAGCTTTGGCCGACATGGGGTTAAAGCAGGGTGTATTTGCACCGCAAGAACGCCCTCATGTCCCGACTTTGCGCAAATTGGGCTTCCGTGGAGATGATCACAGCGTGATTGAACAAGCGATGCGTACCTCGCCTGCATTGTTATCCGCGTTGAGTTCAGCATCCTGTATGTGGACTGCCAATGCGGCAACCGTTTCACCGTCGGCGGACAGTGCAGATGGTCGTGTGCATTTTACTGCGGCGAATTTAAACAACAAATTCCACCGTTCGATTGAGCATGACACCACATCGCGTGTTATGGCAGCGATGTTTAAGGATGAACGTCACTTTGCCCATCACGAAGCACTGCCACCTGTGGCATTGTTTGGTGATGAAGGCGCGGCGAATCATAACCGTTTAGGCGGTGCTTATGATCAGGCCAGCGTGCAAGTGTTCGTTTATGGTCAGCAGTTCCTCGGCGGTGGTATTGGCCCGAAACGCTATCCTGCGCGTCAATCCTTAGAGGCGAGTGAAGCCGTAGCACGTTTACACCAGCTCAAAGCGGAACAAACGGTATTTATACAGCAGCATCCCGATGTGATTGACCAAGGTGTCTTCCACAACGACGTGATTGCGGTGAGTAACCAAAACGTCTTGTTCCACCATCAGCATGCATTTTTGAATCAGTCTGAAGCATTGTCAGAAATTCGCGAAAAAATGGCGCGCTTGGGTCAAGAATTCGTCTCCATTGAAGTGCCTGATCAGCGTGTTTCTGTGAAAGATGCGGTCAATACGTATTTGTTCAATAGCCAATTACTCACCCGTGCCGATGGCGGGATGAGCATTGTGGTGCCTGAAGAATCACGTCAAAACCCAGCAGTGTGGGGTTATTTAAACGACATGATCCAAATGGGTACGCCGATTGACGACATCAAGGTGTTTGACCTACGTGAAAGTATGCGCAATGGCGGTGGCCCTGCATGTTTACGTTTACGTGTGGCGGTGAATGAAGCAGAGCTGAATGCAATCAACCCAAACCTGTTCATGAATGATGCCTTGTTTACCCGTTTAAACACGTGGGTCGACCAGTACTACCGTGACCAGTTGGCGCAACAAGATTTGGCTGACCCGCAATTACTGATTGAAAGCCGTACTGCGTTAGATGAACTGACGCAAATTTTGAACTTAGGTTCGGTGTATCACTTCCAACGTTAAGCAATCGTGCAGGGAAAGCAGATGATAGATTTTCTAGGTGATGTTTTAAAACAACGTGTCCCGACTGTAGCACATGGCGTACAGCATGATTTTCGTTGGGAATGGTTGGCTGAAGGTGTTTTATCTTTTACGCCGAAACAGGCTTATGAAAAAGCAGTCGTGCTTTCCGCGGGTGTGCATGGCAATGAAACTGCGCCAATCGAGTTGTTGGCGCAGCTGAGTCACGATTTGTTTGCAGGGGCATTAGAGCTCAAGGTTAAGTTATTGCTGATTTTAGGGAATCCTATCGCGATTCGCTCGGGGCAACGCTATGTTGAAAATGATATGAACCGCATGTTCTGCGGGGCCTATCAACAATTTACCGACACAGTTGAAGCGCAGCGGGTGGCGGTCTTAGAACAGATCGTCACCGCTTTTTTTAATGATAGTCCAGCTCAAGTACGACGCTATCATTACGATTTGCATACCGCGATTCGCCCATCTTTGTTGCCGACTTTTGCCTTATTTCCTTATCAAACCCATGACTATGATGCTGCGATGTTAGACAGCCTAAACGCTGCGGAATTGGATGCCTTAGTGTATCACAATGCTGTAGGTCGTACTTTTACACACTTTAGCAGCTCTCAGTTTCAAGCGGCCAGTTCGACGCTAGAACTTGGTCATGCTAAACCCTTTGGACAAAATGATTTGACAGCATTCGCTGCGATTAATTATGTGCTTCGCGCCGTGGTGAGTGAGCAGTCCTTACCTGTACGCCAAAAACAAGCAATTCAAACTTTTCGAGTCGTTGATTCGATCATCAAAACTGAAGAAGACTTCCAACTGAATTTGGCAGATGCTGCGCCTAATTTTTTTGTGTTTGAAACTGGTGCTGTCATTGCCTTACAACAGGGCAAACCGTATGTGACTGCACCAGAGCAGGTTCGGATTTTGTTTCCGAATACTCAAGTGAAAAAGGGATTAAGAGCAGGGCTGATCTTAACTGAGGTTTATTCAGGATGATTTTAGTCAATTTATTAAATGTGCTGATGGTGGTTTATCGAACTTAAGTCGTTAAATTAATTTTCAATGGAATTGAATATATGGATATTGTTAAAAATATTAATTCAATATTTTTATCTACTGATTATAAGGTAACTTATGGTTGGTGGATTTTTTTGCGTTTATTATTTATTAAGTTATTGTTTTTTAATAAAAAATATTTGAATTTGGCATAGGTTTTGCAAGTCGTGTAAACATTATTTAGTGGCTGATAAAGGATTAACTCTACTGGCTCTGAATAGTAAAAATTAATGTTATTGAAAGATAATATGTAGCTTAATTTGGACTGAAATGAAATAAGAAATTATTTTAACAAAGTCCCATATTTACACCCGTTGGGCTGTAAATTGGAGTAAAAATATGATGAATGGAAAACAAGCCCATCAACAAAAAGAACCTTTAGAAGGTGATTTATTGGGTGGACATCATTACGAGTCAGTTGAGGAAGAACAACTGCAACGCTCACTAACCAATCGTCACATTCAGATGATTGCGATTGGTGGTGCGATTGGTACAGGTCTCTTTATGGGATCGGGTAAGACGTTGGCTGTGTCAGGTACATCCATTATTCTGACCTATTTAATTATTGGTTTCTTCTTCTTCTTCGTCATGCGTGCGATGGGGGAGTTACTGCTTTCCAATACCAACTATAAATCTTTTGCTGATTTTGCAACGGCATATTTGGGTCCATGGGCAGGCTTCTTTTTAGGGTGGTCGTACTGGCTTAGCTGGATTGTCACTGCAATTGCCGATGTGATTGTTATTGGGGGCTATGCACAGTTTTGGTATCCTGATCTCCCCGCATGGATACCCGCTTTCACCTCAATTGCCATTTTGACTTTGTTGAATTTCGTTGCTGTAAAGTTATTTGGTGAAGTCGAGTTCTGGTTTGCTTTAATCAAGATTATCGCAATTATTTTATTCCTATGTGTTGGTATATATCTCATTACCATTGGATTTGTCTCTCCAGATGGTGTCAAAGCGTCGTTAGCTCATGTGGTTGAGAAAGAGTCTTTGTTCCCATACGGTTTAACTGGCTTTTTAGCAGGGTTCCAAATTGCAGTATTTGCCTTTGTCGGCATTGAATTGGTGGGTACTACTGCGGCAGAAACCAAAGATCCGCATTATGCTTTACCACGTGCGATTAACTCGATTCCATTACGTATTTTATTGTTCTATATCGGTGCTTTGGTTTGTATTATTGCAGTCACTTCTTGGTCACAAATTTCTCCAGATAAAAGTCCATTTGTTGAAATGTTTACCTTAATTGGTTTGCCTGCGGCAGCCAGTATTGTCAACTTTGTGGTGGCAACCTCTGCCATGTCTTCTGCGAATAGTGGTGTGTTTGCGACCAGCCGTATGTTGTTTGGTTTGGCTGTAGAAAAAGATGCACCGAAAAGTTTTGCCAAACTGTCGAAAAGTAAAGTGCCTGTGCTGAGCCTTATATTTTCAATGTTCTGTGTAGTGGTAGGAACGTCGATTCTGTTTATTGTGCCGAATGTCATGACAGCATTCATTATCATTTCAGCCTTTACTTCTATTCTATGTATTTTTACTTTTGCCATGATTATTTTGTCGTATCTGGCTTATCGTAAAAAAGACCCTGAATTACATGAGCAGTCGGCGTATAAAATGCCAGGTGGTCGATTTATGGCATGGTTTACCTTGTTATTCTTGATCTTTGTGGTGGCGATTTTAGCACTAGATCATGACACCATGATTTCATTGGCATTCTCCCCACTTTGGTTTATTGGCTTAGGTATTGCTTATTACTATAAAACGAAAAAATATGCAGAGCGCAGTTGGATTTTGACCCATGGTCGCCGCATTGAGCATGATGATATGCAAGAAAATAATTAGTGAAAAGTGAGAGAGGGTATTTACCCTCTCTTTTGTTATAACGATGAAGAGGGTTTTATTTTGAAAAAGTCGACATTATTTGCTTGTATGTTAGGTGCAGGGCTGTTGAACATCAATAGCAGTTTTGCAGCGCCTTTATTAACCACGCATATTTCAGCCAGCCAATCAGCCGCGCCTCAGGCCAATGCTTGGGTTGAAATTAATGTGCAGGCCTTTGAGCAAAATATTCAGACTTTGCAGCAGCAATTACAAGACAAAAGTCAAATTTGTGCGGTCATGAAAGCTGATGCGTATGGTCACGGGATTGAACTGTTGATGCCGAGTATTATGAAGCTGAATGTACCTTGTGTGGGGATTACTAGTAATGCCGAAGCGGCAATGGTACGTCAGTCTGGTTATCAGGGACGCCTATTAAGACTACGTGCAGCCACAGACCAAGAGATTCAAAATGCGGCTTCTTTAAATATGGAAGAGTTGTTGGGCAATTATGAGCAAGCACAACGTATGTCGCAGTGGGCAAAACAACAGGGTCTAACCATTAAATACCATTTAGGTTTAAATGCAGGTGGTATGGACCGAAATGGTTTAGAGCTGAATAGTGAAATGGGCAAACAGCAAGCGCTACGTATGACTAAATTAGCCAATCTAAAACTGGTGGGGATTATGACCCACTACGCAGTAGAGGATGAGCAATATGTGCGTGACCATCTGGCGGTGTTTAACCAGCAAACGGACTGGTTGATTAAAAAAGCCAAATTAAAACGTGAAGCGCTGACTTTACATACCGCAAATTCTTTTGCGACCTTAACTGTTCCAGAGTCACATTTAGATATGGTTCGTGCGGGTGGCGTGATTTATGGTGACAGCCTTCCAGATCGGGTCGAATATAAAAAGCTGATGGCCTTTAAAACCCAAGTGGCAACAGTTAATGCCTATTTGAAAGGCACAACAGTCGGCTATGACCAAACCTATACCTTGAAGCGTGATTCGCTGTTGGCGAACTTACCACTTGGCTACTCAGATGGTTATCGACGTGCCTTTAGTAATAAAGCCTATGTGCTGATTCGAGGCCATAAAGTGCCTGTAGTTGGACGAACTTCTATGAATACCACCATGGTAGATGTCACGGACTTTCCTGATATTCGTGCCAATGATGAAGTGGTGCTCTTTGGTCAGCAAGGTGCTGAAAGTGTCAAGCAAAGCGATTTAGAAGAATACAATGGTGCTTTACTAGCAGATGTTTATACCATGTGGGGTAATTCTAACCCTAAGGTTCTGGTACGGCACGATTAATAAACGACCAGTATTCGGTATGCTTGGAGATAACTTAAACCTACCGATAGTTTGAGTTGAGCAACTATTCATCGCCTTTTTAAAGGAGTGTCTGGTTGTTTATACAGAGTGAATGAGTCAATTGAAGGCAGTACATATTGAATGATGTGCTGTCTTTTTTCATGGCTGTATTTGATGATTTTGGGTTAGAGAAGCTGAAGCCTTGAGGGATGTTGGCCTGCTCTCAATCAATTTTAAAATAGTGTAATTCTTCTGATTTTAAATGTTTTAGATCGTCTGAACGTTGTTGATTTTACATTTACAACACGAATGTAGTGATGAAATCTGCACTGAACGACAAAAAGCAAAAACCGATTTTTTGAACAACCTTCTCCATTCCAAAAATAAAAGCAAATACTATTTGTAAATAATAATCTAATTGATTATTATTCGCATCCACATAGTCTTCCTATCTCAATTATCTTTATAGGTCTCAGGCATTGAGGCTCTGGAAAAATAAATTGAATTAAGAGTAATGATTATCAATATCATTTAATAAGTGGGTTTAACCGCATGAGTATGAATCAATACCAGTCGCAATTTTCGGGCGACGAAGCTAAAATTTTGAACTTACGACCTTGCTATTTATCACTATGTTTAGCTGTTTTAATGACTACAGGTTTCAGCTCAAACAGCTTTGCACAAGAGAATGTCTCTGTTTCAACCTCTCTCCCTAAGATCACAGTATATGCTGAACATGAAGATCAGGCGCCTGTTTCAAAAACCTCAATCAATAGAGATAACCTCGACAAGACGGGGGTAACCGATATGGCAAGTATCGTGAAATACTTGCCTCTCGTTCATGCTCCATTTTCGGTTGCAGGCAGTGGAACTTTTTTTGATGGGTCTGGTACAAGTAGTTATAACATTCGTGGTATTGATGCCAATCGTATTGGTTTAGATATTGATGGTGTAGATATAGCTGAAGCAACGGTTAGCTCTTATATTCCACCTAATAGTATGAGTCAACGTGGCGCTGGTCGTGACTATATTGAACCTGAAATGTTTACATCAGTAGATATCGTTTCAGGAACAACAGATGCATCAACCGACGGTATTGGTGGGCGAGTCTCATTTAAAAATAAGTCTCCAGAAGATTATTTGGTGGATGGTAAAACTATCGCGGGGACTGCCAAAGTAGGGTATAGCTCTGCGGATGAAGCGTGGTTAAGCTCTGTGACGGGCGCGGTAGGTAATGACGAGCTTAAAGCCTTAGTGGCTTATGCACATCGTGATGGGCATGAAACAAAACCTAACTCTAAAACCAAAGCATTTCCGACCGATTGGAAGTCTGATGCTGTATTGGGACGAGTACTGTGGACGTTATCCGATCAGCATCAATTTAATTTGACTGGGGACTTTTACCGCAAAACTGCCGATACTACAGGTATTAGTGCAAGTTTATTTAGCAACTATAAAAGTGATGCCACCCAACAGCAAGATATTGACCGTACCCAATTTAGCTTAGAACACATTTACAAACCTGCAAACTTTGCTTTGTTTGATCAGTTGAAAAGTAAAATGTGGTATCAAGAGTCAAATAATGAAACTGATACATCATTCATGAACAGTGCGACAGTCGCACGTGACTTTTCAACGACATATAAAGAAAAAAATACAGGGATTAAGTTTGATGCACTGAAGCGTTTGAGCAATCAAACTCTAAAATATGGATTGGCGGCAGACCAGAAAGATTATTCGAGTACTAAAGTGGACTTACGTAATGGCTCGAAATTGTCAACACTCTATCAAAACGGTTATTTACTTGATTCTGAGCTCAAACGTTATTCTGCTTACCTCTCTGATGAGATCCGTTTAGACCTCTTAGGGCGTGATTTAACTTTAACACCATCAGTTCGCCTTGAACGACAAGAGTATCGCCCGGACTCTTCTGCATATAGTGATGTGCAAGATCGTGATTTTAGTTATGTTTCACCTGGTTTTTCAGCAGGTTATCAGTTTAATCCAGAAAACTATAGCTATTTTAAATACACCCGCGGTACACGTATTCCTTCGCCAACAGAGATGGGCGGGATTTATCAAACCACGGCAGCTAATCCAAGCTATATCGTGATTGGTAATTCAAACTTAGATAAAGAAACCAGTGATGCGTTTGAAATTGGACTGAGAAATACTTCAATTGACGGTATAAAGTTTGATATCACAGGCTTTTATACGAAGTATAGCGACTTTATTGATTATTATAATTATGGCTATACAGCACAGTATACTAATGGTTATTACCGTGCAGAAAACTTAGCCAATGCCACAATTTGGGGTGGTGAGCTGTCTACGCGCATAGATCTAGGCCAATTTATTTCAAACTCAGATGGATTTAGTTTGGCATTAGTAGCCGGAAAAACGAAGGGAACTGCGAAAAATAAAGATGGTTTGAAAACTGGTGTGAACTCGGTTCAACCTGAAAAGGGAAGTTTAACTTTTGCTTATGATAACCCCAATAAAGTCTTTGGTTTAGGTCTAACTGCAACAGCAGTCGGGGACAAAATTGCGTCCAAAGATGTCACGACTTATCAAGATGATGTTGCGTACCAACGTGTTGCTGGCTACACCATTTTTGACTTATCTGCTTACTGGAATATCAATAAGTTCACCAAAGTGAATGTAGCTTTTAACAACATCTTTGATAAGACCTATTGGGATTACTCCGCAGTTGGCACCATCACAGGAACGAATCAAGCCAGTTTAATAGATCGCGCAGCCGAATCAGGTCGAAATATTGTCGCAAGTGTTGAATTTAAATACTAAATTTCAAAGCTAGATAGAACAGGTATTCCATCCAGCAAACTTAACTTTCAGGAAATGAAATCATCATGAAAATCATGTCTACATGGGTAATGGGTATCACGATGCTCAGCGCTTCAGTGAGTATTTTAGCAGCAGATAAAACAGCGCAAACAGATGTATATCAACAAGCTTATGCTATTCATGCGCTCTATCATCCAGAAAATAAGCAACCCAATGCTTCCGTAGTGACACAACAATATATACAAGATTATGCTGCACTTTTTAGCAATAATAAAAAGGTGACAGCTGAACAGTTTGCCCAATTTGAACAGACACGTTTAGACCCCGTACTCAAGCAACGCCGTGAAATGTCTTTAAAACAGGCACATGTTCGTTACGGTATTTTAGATAAAAGCAAAGATCAAAAGTTAACGTTAAAAGAGTTCCAAGCCTCTGGTGAAAAGACTTTTGATGGCTTTGATCTGAATCAAGACGGTTTGATTAATGCAGAAGATGCTCAGTTGGCAGGAGGAAGTATAGGAACACATGATGGTTTTCGTGCCAAGTTACCTATTTCGATGCCGATGCCAAGCAATGTGGCTGAGTTTATCGCGCAATATGGACAGGGTAAAAATTATGTAACTTTAGGCGACTATCTAACCGCACGCGATAAACAATTTTTTGAGACGGACAGCAATCAAGATTTGATCGTGACTGAACAAGAATATGTCGATGAGTTTATGCAGCGTTTTGACCGTAATTTAGCGACGGGTACGACTCAAATGCAGGAGATTGCTGGACAGCAATTCAAAACGATTGCAAAAGGTAAAACCACCATTCAAGCAAACGATATTAAACAGTATGCGAAAAAAGTAGGGCAAGCCTCAGCCCAATAAACCAGCCATACCTTTAAGTCATTTATGGGTGGCTTAAAGGTAAAACTAATTAGGTTGACGATGGACAACGATACATCAATGGAATATTCAACAATGAAAAAAATAGGTTTGATTTGCTTACTGAGTATCTTGGTCGTAAATAGTTGGGCACATGCACCTTTTGTTGCGCCAAGCAGTTATGTGGTAGAAGGTGGCAACACTGCAGTTTTGGCAGGATTTGCAGAGCAAGCTTTTGACTCGGAAGTAGCCATTAAAGGCTTTAATTTTAAAGTGCTTACACCAAAGGGTGAAACTCAAGAATTAACATTGAGTCATAGTCAAGTTTTAAGTTTGGCAGATGTGAAAACGGATCAAGCAGGAACTTATACAGTTACAGGGCTCCGAACAGGTGAGCTTAAATATGCAAAAGTTGGCCAACGTTGGTTGCGGGTATTAGATGCAAAAACTGAAGGTTTATCACCACTGACTGAACGTCATTTTGTTACCCCAAGTGAAGTACAAGCGAAAAGCCCGCAGTTTACTGTGCAACGTTTTGATCAGTTGCTGAGTTATTTTTCTAAGCAACAGCAGAGTGAGCTGAAGCAAGAGTATACCCAACAAGGTTTAAGTTTGGTATTTTCAAGTCATCCAAATCAAATTTCATTAAAAAAACCATTCACAATAAAATTAAACTTGGGAAATAAACCTGCGTCAGGTTTTCAGGTAACACTAGAAAAGCAAATCACCACATTGGGAGAGGCTGAAAAAGTGACTCAGTTGCAGACCAATGGTTCAGGTGAGGTTACTTTGCCTTTTCCAGCGGTCGGGCAATACCTTGTGACTATGACCTCACCTGAACAGTCTGAAAAGTTTCGACCGAATGCTCAGACCTATAGAACGATTTTGAGTTTATACGTAAATCCTTAAATTTAAGCTAAGGCTAAAGAGGTCATTTACTGAAATCTGTTCGAGTTCATCTCAACTGAATCACAGGTCTGTGAGTGACAAGTGCCGCTATTTTTTTGAGCATCAAAGAATATTACGTAGTTCGCGCGCAGTTTCTTGTAGCAAAGGCAGTATGTGTTGAATCAAATATTCTTTGGTTGTTCGCATGGTAGGGGAAACAATATTTAAGGCTGCAACGACTTTTAACTGTTGCCCATAAATCGGAACGGCAAGTGCATGTACGCCCAATTCATGTTCTTCACATGAATAACACCAACCTTGCTCTCGAATTTCATGCAATAAGGCCAGAAACGTTTCATTATTGGTATGGGTGTATTTGGTGAGGCGTTGTAGCGGATACTGATTCAGCCATTCACACTGTTCCTGATCGTCGAGATAGGCCAATAAAATTTTACCTGCTGATGTGGCATGTGCAGGTAGACGATTGCCCAAATGTAGGCCATAAGGATTGACACGATCTGTTTGTTGATGTGCGGCGCTACGTGCAATAGTAATGGCTTCATAGCCGTCTAAAACCATCACGGAAAAAATGAGTGAGGTTTGATTGGTCAGCAGGTTCAGTAGAGGTTGAGAAATTTTGGGAAGTTGTGCTCCACCTAAATAAGCGCCTGAAAATTTGAGAATTTTAGGGGTTAAATAAAAATAATGACCATCAGACTCTAAGTAGCCTAAATATTCAAGAGTGAGTAAATGGCGTCGTGCTGCGGCACGGGTCATGCCTGTACGTTCCGCTGCCATAGTGATATTTAAACGATGTCGGTCAGTACCAAAGCTATCGAGAATAGCCATACCTTTACTGATCCCTGCAACAAAGTCTTCATGTCGAATGGTTTTCTTATTATTGTGATTATGTATTCCCTTTTCTATTCGTTCTTTTTCTTCATGCATTTCGGTATCCCTATCCATTTTTATCCTTTGTCTATTTTTACTATAGCGTGAAATCAGAGTGAAATAATCAGGTTTTGTTCGATATATATATAAATTGTTCGATGATCGAACAAAACCTGTGCTCACTATCTAGTCGAAAATCACTAAATTATAAAAAATGAGCAGATAAGGAAATCTAACTAAAAGACTAGGGAATCTTGTCGAAAATAAAGTAACCCATGAGTATAGGTTAGTTTTCCGCGCCTTTTCAAATTTGCATGATGCACAATGGAGTTATCTAATGATAGATAAAAGTGCGGCATCCCTCGCGGAAGTGCTCTCCCAAATCACCGACGGCTCAACCATCATGATTGGTGGTTTTGGCACAGCAGGACAACCTGCTGAACTGATTGATGGCTTGATTCAACTCGGCATTAAAGACCTCACCATCGTCAGTAACAATGCTGGCAATGGCGACTATGGTTTAGCCAAGCTACTCAAAGCGGGTGCTGTGAAAAAAGTCATTTGTTCGTTCCCGCGTCAGTCCGACTCTTGGGTCTTTGATGAACTCTATTGTGCAGGCAAAATCGAATTGGAACTGGTGCCTCAAGGTAACTTGGCCTGTCGTATTCAAGCCGCAGGTATGGGACTGGGTGCAGTCTTTACGCCTACAGGCTACGGTACTTTATTGGCTGAAGGCAA